>CAYLJQ010000127.1:0-12917 GCA_964383955.1 uncultured Heliomicrobium sp.
TGCGATGGGCAACGAAACGGTCTTAACTTCAAATTTCGGGTGATCAGCTTTTGGCTGAATCACCCGTTTTTATTTTTCAGGCGCTGTCATGAAACTTTCGCGATTTGCCAAATACGCCTGGGGCGTGGTGGCGTTTAATCTGGTTGTGATTCTTTGGGGAGCCTATGTTCGCGCCAGCAGTTCCGGCGCGGGGTGCGGTAGCCATTGGCCGCTTTGCAACGGCGAAATCATTCCACGCGCACCTACAATCAAAACCCTGATCGAGTTTTCTCACCGCCTGACCAGCGGACTGGCTTTGTTGCTGACGGTTGGTCTGCTGGTTTGGGCGTTTCGTGCGTTCGCCCAAAAGCATCCAGCGCGCAAGTATGCCGCGCTTTCCATGGTTTTTATGCTGATGGAAGCCGCAGTGGGAGCCGGGCTAGTGCTGTTTGAATACGTGGCCGAAAACAAATCCATTGCGCGCGCCTGGTGGATGTCCGGTCATTTGATCAACACGTTTTTGATGGTGGCAATGTTGACGCTCACCGCCTGGACAGCTTCAGTCGAAGAAAAACCCGAAGCGATTGAAGCCAATCTGCAGAAAAACTTGAACTGGATTTTTCTGGTTGCCATCGTCGGCACGTTGATTCTTGGCGTTAGTGGAGCAGTGACAGCCTTGGGCGGAACCCTGTTTCCTGTCACGTCATTGGCCGAAGGCTTGAAGCTGGATTTGTCGCCGACTTCGCATGTGTTGATTCGGCTGCGCTTTTACCATCCGTTCATCGCTGTCGGTGTCGGCGTATTGTTAATCGCAACGGCTGTGGTGGCGCGGGCAAGCAGCAAATGGGCAAAGATGCTTTCAAGTTCACTGATTGTGTTGGTGCTTGTTCAGCTTTGTGCCGGATTGGTCAATCTATTGTTGCACGCGCCCATCTGGCTTCAGATCGTTCATTTGCTGTTGTCCGATTTGATTTGGATTTCGCTGGTGCTGCTGGCATTTACAGCGTTATCGCATTCTGCACGCGAAGCATCATTTGGCGCTACTGAGCCAATTCCGGCAAACTGAAGCAAGAGCAAAGGAAGAGTTATGGCGACAAAACATCCGGCGTTGTTAGATCGGCGGCATGCTGTGCTGGCCGTAATTGATATGCAGGAAGCGTTTCGCAAGATCATCAGCGATTTCGATCAAATTGCTGAACGCATCTCGTTACTGGTTCAAGCAGCCAAGTTGTTAAATCTGCCAGTCATTGCTACTGAACAATATCCCAAAGGGCTTGGCCGCACGATGCAGGAAATTACCCAGCATTTGCCCGAAGGTTCGGAGCCAATTGAAAAGATGTCCTTTTCGGCTTGCGGCGTGCAGGAATTCGATTTGCGATTGCGCGAGCTTCATGCGGAACAGGTCATCCTGTGCGGCATCGAAGCGCACATTTGCGTCAGCCAGACAGCGCATGGATTGCTGCAAGACGGCTATCAAATCCATTTGCTGAGTGATGCGGTTTCCACCCGGTTACCGCGAAACCGCGAAGTAGCGATCAACAAAATGGCAAAATCCGGTGCAGTGATTTCTTCGGTGGAAATGGCTTTGTTTGAACTTTGTCCGGCTGGAACGCCGGAGTTCAAACAGATGCAGTCGCTGATAAAGCAGTTAAGCTGAGAATTTATTGCCAGACCAGGTTGCGGGGCTTTTTGCCTGACAGCCCATCAATCGCATTTTCAACCGCCAGCATGGCCATTGCTGTTCGGGTTTCCAGCGTCGCGCTGCCTATGTGCGGCAGCAACACCACATTCTGCATTTGCAGCAATGGTGCGCTGACTTCCGGCTCGCGCTCAAAAACATCCAGTCCCGCCCCGGCAATTTTGTGCTGTTGCAAAGCTTCAACCAAGGCGGCTTCGTCAATGACTGGCCCGCGCGCAGTGTTGATCAGGTAAGCCGACGGCTTCATTCGCGCAAACGCTGTCGCGTTAATCAAATGCTGCGTCGTTGCCGCCAATGGGACGTGCAGCGTGACGATATCCGACAGTTCCAGCAGTTGGTTGAATGTCACGCGACGCGCGGCCATTCCGTCGCCTCTGGCGGTTTGACTGAGCGGTGCGGTTGCGGCTTGACGGATGTTTTGCTTGTTCAGAATTTGAGCGTTGTAGTGAGAATCGTCTCGATACGCGATGTCGTCTCGCCCGCAATAAATCACAGACATTCCAAAGCCGATCGCGCGCCTTGCGACCGCTTTGCCGATCCGCCCGTAACCGACGATTCCCAGCGTTTTGCCTGACAAGCCGGAACCGAGCAGCATATCGAAATCCCAACCATCGAATTTGCCTGCTCGCAAAAACGCATCGGCTTCAACGATTCTTCGAGTGATGGCCAGAATCAACGCCAAGGTCAAATCCGCCGTCGCATCGGTCAACACATCTGGCGTGTTGGTGACGTAAACGCCTCGCTGTTGAGCCGTCGGAACATCAATGTTGTTGTAACCAACAGCGACATTCGCAATCACGCGCAGCTTCGTTCCCGCGTCAAGAACTTCGCGGTCAATACGATCAGTCAACAGACAAACAAGTCCATCGGCGTCGCGGACTCCGGCAAGCAAGGCTTCACGGGAAAGCTCTCCTGCCGTGGTGCCGACGCGAACGTCACAAACTTCGCCGAGCCGGTTCATAACCGGCTCGGGAAGTTTACGTGTGACGAACACTTGTGAGCGCATAAAGGTTGTACGAGATTTAGCCGAAATGTTCGGCCATTTTGCGGCGCAGGAAAGCGACCGATTCGCGCAATTCTTCCATGCCGTTTTCGCCGTCTTCGATGGAAATCCATCCGTCGAAGCCTTCGGCTTTCAGCGTGGAAAAAATCTTGTCGTAATCGTTCAAGCCTTTGCCGATGACGCCGTGTTTCAAGTTCTTGGCGTAGCCTGTCGAACCATCCTGCGACTTCAAATCTTCAATCGTGCCGCTGATCAAATACCGATCCGAAGCGTGCATGCTGACAACGCGATGTTTGACGGCAGCCAATACATCCAGCGGGTCTTCGCCGCAGATGATCGAATTCGACGGATCGAAATTGACACCAAACCACGGCGAGTCAATTTCATTGATCACATCCAGAAACACATCCAGACGTTGCGCGAATTCGGGATATTTCCAGTACCCATCTTTGTAATGGTTTTCCATGTTCAGGACGATGTTGCGTTCAGCGGCATACGGGATCACGGCCTTGATGCAATCCACCGTGTATCGAATGCCGTCTTCGCGCGAAACGTCTTCGCGGCGCTGACCGGACAACACGCGGCAAAAACTGCCGCCGAGTTGTGCCGTCAGATCAATCCAGAACCGTTCTTTTTCCAGTTCCTTTTCGCGTTCCGCCGCGTCGTGCTGCGTGAAATCCGGCGAACAGCACATCATCGGAATTTCCAGGCCTTTTGCATCGGCGTGTTGCTTCACTTTGGCGATGTAATCCGGCTCGAAGCTGGAAAAGAAACCCGGATACATCTCCACACCGTCAACGTCCAGCGTTGCGGCCAGATCAATCCAATCGAATAAAGACATTGTGCGATGCACGCACAGATCATCCATAAATGCTTTCGGAAAAGCGCTAAGTTTAGCCATATAAGTTCGAAAATTACCTTTCTTGATCGTTTAAATTTGCTTTGTTGCTGCGATAAGGTTGAAAGTCTCGGCCCCAATCCAGGCCGACCACTTCCAGATTGATTTTCTCACCGTCCACTTTTACCAACACGTAATGATAGGCGTTCATCCCGGGTTCGTATCCCGGTTTGGCAATACGGTCCAGCGAAACTTTTTGATCGGCGTTTTCTCTGATGTAGGGCCTTATGTCCGGGTCACCAGCGTAAGCATACAGCGGCGCGCCGCCTCCACCAGTCAATACATGATCCAGACGATGCTTTCCGCTGGCATCCTCGTACCGCTCCACCCAATGCTCGAAGTAATGCTCGTGGCCGTTGAAGAAAACCTTGACGTGATGTTTGCGGAATAGCGGCATGTATTTTTGCCGGATAATGCCGGTTTGCAATTCGACGTGGCTCCCGCCATGCGGTCCAGAGGAAAACGCCGGATGATGCGCGTAAACAAACACGTTACGGAACCGGGTGCGATCCAAGCCTTCAAGCTGCGATTTGATCCATTCAAACTGTTTTTCATCGCCAGCGATATTGGAATCGAAGGCGATAAAAAACGAATTGCCGTAGCCAAACGAAAAGACCGGATAATCCGTCATCCGTCTGGGCGAACCATTCGGCGGAATCAGTTCGGCGTTGGCGGCGTAAAAGTTCTTCAAGCCAATTTGCCGCTGTGGATCGTCGTGCGTCGCCGCGCTGGTCAAATCGTGATTCCCCGGAGCCAGAAAGTACGGAACGCCGCCGTCTTGCGTTAGACGATTGATCAAATCAATGAAACTGACATTCCACTGCTTGCCCATGCGACCATTTGCCACGCCATCGCCGGTTTGCAGCACAAAGCGAATCGGATGCTCCGACTTTTCCAGCCGCTTGATTGCTGCGACAGCGGAATTAACGGTAAGCGAATGCTCGTATTGAAGCTCCAACCCATCGCGACGCCCACGCGTATCTCCGTATACAACGAATGAAAACTTCGTCACGCCCGCCGAAGCGGCTTCGCTGGGCAACGGATTACGTGGAGCTTTGATGGCGCGAACCGGCTCATTGTCACTTAGCGGCGCAGGAGCCTGTTGCGCAGTTGCCCACAAAGACAGGAAACTCCATAGAAATATCAGGGCAAGAATTTGTCGAGTTTTCATTATCTAAACCTGTCTATGCTTTCGGCTGTAAAACAGCCTTCACATATTTGCCGTCGTGCATGCCGTCAAAGCAGTCTTTCCAGTCTTCCAGAAATGCCACGCGGCTGATGATCGGTTTCAGGTTGATTTGGCCCGAAGCCAGCATCGAAACCACCATCTCCCAGTTTTGGAAGGTGTGGCTGAAACTGCCTTGCAACCGGACGGCTTTTTGCACCAATGGATCCAGCGAAAAGCCTAGTGGTTGCGGTCCCCAGCCGACTTTGGTGATTTGACCTGCCGGACGAACAATGTCCATCGCCGTTTTCAGCGCAGCCGAAGCTCCGGCAGCATCAACCACCAGATGTGCGCCAAGTCCATCTCCCAGACTCATGACCAAATCTTTCAGATCTGTTTCCTGCAAATTGACCGCGTGCGTTACGCCAAGTTCTTTCGCCGCTTCCAGGCGCGAAGCATCACTGGCCATACCGGCAACGATCAAATTGCCCGCTCCGGCCAGCCGAGCCATTTCTGCGCACAACAATCCAATTGGCCCAGGTCCCAGCACAACGACCGTGTCGCCGGGTCTGACGTTGCTTTTTTCGATCACACAGTTGTACCCGACGCAGCAAGGTTCGGTCAGTGCGGCTTTTTCAAACGACAAGCTGTCCGGAATGTGATGCAGCGTGCGTTCGGGTACACGAACAAAACCCGCCATCGCGCCGTTGATGCCGTACCCAAACCCTTTGCGTTGCGGACACAGGTTATAGGCTCCGGTGCGGCACATCATGCACTGGCCGCAAATATACGAAGCAGTTTCGGAAACGACGCGGTCGCCTTCTTTGATCGTTTTGACGCGGCTGCCGACTTTAGCCGCAATTCCGCCAAATTCGTGGCCTAAAATGACCGGCACATTCACCGGCCAGCTTTGTGAAGCGTGATACTGATGCACGTCGCTACCGCACACGCTGACCGCGCCAACAGATAACAAAACTTCGTCTTCGCCGATTTCGGGAATCGCCACTTCGCGGACTTCAACCGAACCGGGCGTCAAGGCGTATTGCACCACTGCTGTCATTGAATTGCTCATTGTCTGATTCTCCTTACGATTTCGCTCAAAATTCCTTTCAGATCGCCACTGGTCGTGCTGAATGAATGCGCATCAATCGCCAGCGGAGCGCCAATTACTACCAGCGGAGCGCCGTGTTTGGGCATGCTGATCGCTTGTTCGATGGAAAGTCCGCCGACGGCTTGCACCGGGATGGTGACGGCTTCGACAACAGCTTTCAGGTCATCCAGCGGGCTGAGCATTTTGCCCGTGTCAGCAAAAATGCCGTTGCGCTCGTCAAAGCCCGTGTGATGCACGATGTAATCCACGCCCAGGTCTTCCATCCATTTCGACGCGGCGGCTTTGTCATCGCAAACCATGTTGTCGCCCATGACCTTGACGCCGAAATCGCGTCCGGATTTGACGACACATTTGATGGTTTCGGCATGCGCGCGCGCCATCACGACAACGTGTGTCGCACCGGCTTTGGCCATCATTTCGGCTTCCAGGTAACCGCCGTCCATCGTTTTCAGGTCGGCGACAATCGGATGATCCGGGAATTCAGCGCGCAAAGCTCTGACGCCGTGCAGCCCTTCCGCCAGAATCAGCGGTGTGCCGGCTTCCAGCCAATCCACACCGGCTTCGACGGCGATGCGTGCGGTTTCGATTGCTTCTTTGATGTCAGTTAAATCGAGTGAGATTTGAACGATAGGTTGCATGAGTAGGTGTTATCAATTGCCTTTCTTATAGTTCTACAAATGTTTTCGGGCTTTTGCCCATGCGTATGTCCCAACTTCGTGAATGCGAAGCTGTTCCAGATACAGCACGGGGAGCGTAAACGGTCTGAGCTTAACAAAGCATGATTCGTAAAGGCTCAGGTCGCTTATGCTCCCCGTGCTAATTTTTAGCTTGTCGCTTCGCGCCGGCGGCGAAGCAGGCTGTTAAACAGGTAAATCACGATGATCGCGGCGGCGATGCCCAAACCGATTTTGGGATAATGATGTTTGAACATATCGGTCGCCTGTTCGCCGTATTTCACCGCCAGCCAGCCTTCCAGCAGAAAGCGGAATCCGCGACCGGCCACCAGCGCGGCGACGAAGCGCCAAAGCTGCATTTTGAAAGCGCCCGCGCTTAGAACAAACAGTTTGAACGGAAACGGCGGCGGCAAAACAGAAGCCAACAACATGGCCAGAATGTCGTAACGATCCAGCAAATCTTCAACGCGCGCGCGTTTTTCCGGGCTGAATTTTCGCAGCACGGCTTCGCCGCCTTTGCGCGCGGCAAAGTATAGAACCAGCGAGCCTGCGGTTGAACCGACCACTGCTGCCAGCACATAAAGCGGCATCATAGAATGGTTGGCGTGTGAAAGCGCCATCACGACAACGTCCGGCCCGCCGGGCAGCGGAATTGAAGCCGCATCAATAAAGCCAATTGCCAAAATTCCCAGCGCGCCCAAGCCAAACAAAGTCGCCTGCAATGATTTCAGGGCGCTGCCTATACCTAAAAGAAAAGTTTTCATTGATGAGTCCGTTCAGTTTCCGGCCTTCAGTTTCGGTTTTCCAGCGATAAAAGGAATTAAGGTGATGGAAACCGGAAACTGGTAACTGGAATTTCAAAAATTAGTCTGTGTAAGAAATGTGTGTCTCTGGTGACTGACTTTTCGGCTTCCCGAGTATCAGGCGTGTGATCACGATCAAAGCCAACACTCCAGCCATCACTCCCAGCACTGTGAAGAAATGCTCTTCCAACCAACTGAGCATTATTTTTACTTCTTCCTGGTAAAAATACGCCAGAACGCCCCAAAAGTAATATCGCACCATTCGCGCAATCAAAATGGTCACAGCAAACCGCACAGGCGGATAGTTCAATGCGCCCGCCGCAGCCACAAAAATCTTGAACGGCATTGGCGGAGGCAGTAGCGCAGGAATGACCAGCGCAAACAATCCCCACTTGCGATACAACTCTTTAACGCGATCCAGATGTTTGGGATGAAACCGCTTGGTGATGAACTTTTCGCCGCTTTTGGCAATGCGATACAGCACCAGACAGCCAATCACAGAGCCAATCGCCGGAAAGAGTGGGAAATAATAAACTTCACTCGGATTGTGCGCAATGCGCGTGATCGTGATGTAATCATTGACTTCGGGCAGTGACAGCAAAGAGGAATCCAACGCACCCACCAGCACCATCAACGGCGCGGCAAAATACATTGGAGCGAAGACCACTTGGCCAGAAATTTCCAGAAACCACGATTTCAGCCAATCCAGCATAAATAGTTCACTATTCCAAGTTCACAGTCAGACCTCAACTGCAATTCACCGCGAACTGTGAACTGCGAACTTTCAAATCCTCTTGATAAAACTTTTGCCCGGAAGCTGCCTGATTCTATCTTTCATCTCCAAACCTAGCAAAGCGTTCATCAAATCGGGCGAATTCATTTCGCTGGAAATTAACAACTGATCAATGTGAGCGGGAACGTCTACGGATAAGATCTCCAAAATTTTGCGCTCGCCGTCGGAAAGGTCAACGGCTTCGAAAATGGGCTGAACGTTTGATTTGGCGGCTGCCGGACGTTCGACACCGAACAGTTTCTCTTTGGCTTCGCGTGGCAGTTCGTCCACTACATCGCGCCAGATTTGAACCAGCTTTGCGCCGTCCTTGATCAGGAAGTTCGGACCAAACGATGTCTGGGAAGTGATGTTGCCCGGCACAGCAAACACTTCACGGCCTTGTTCATACGCCAGGCGCGCCGTAATCAGCGAGCCGCTGTGTTCCGAGGCTTCGATAATCAGCACACCAAAACACAACCCGCTGAGGATTCGGTTTCGATACGGGAAGTTTTGTGGAAGCGGCGGCGTGCCAAGCGGAAATTCCGAAACGACCGCACCGTTGGCAACAATTTGTTCTTCCAGCTTTTTGTGCTCTTTGGGGTAAGTATTTTCCAGCCCAGTTCCGACGACAGCGATTGTTTGCCCGCTGGATTCCAATGCGCCGCGGTGCGCTGCGGCGTCAATTCCCCGCGCCAAGCCGGAAACAATCGTCAACCCGTGCGAGGCCAGATCGCGCGACAAACTTTCGGCGACGTTGACGCCATACGTCGAACAGCGCCGCGATCCGACCACCGCCAAAGCCGGACGTTCCAACGCTTTTTGCAAATCGCCGCGCACATACAACGCAATTGGCGGATCGTGGATTTCGCGCAGCAGGTCGGGGTATTCGTCATCTTCCAGCGTGATGACCTGGGCATTCAGTTTTTCCAGTCGCTCGATTTCGGCATTGGCTTTTTCCAGAATGGATGAATCCTGAAGCTCCTGAATGGTTTCGGGCTTCAGCCCCTCTTTTTGCAGCGCCAGCCGTGAAGCCGCAAAAACGCCAGCAGGCGATCCATATCGGCTGAGCAGATGATTGGCTGTTCGTGGGCCAATGCCGCGAACCATATTAAGCGCGATCCAGTCCGCCAGATCAGCACGCATGTGTTTTTCCTCCGTAGGCTGATTTTTGAGACTTGGGGTGGCGGCGGGAATTATACGAGGCGATTCCAGAAAAGCCTATTCTGGAAATTAGAAAAGGCCGCCAAGAGGTTTCCCTCTCGGCAGCCTTTTTGTTCAGTTACCGGCACATCCGCCTTACCACAGCAGTTTTAGACCAAACTGCAATTGGCGCGGCGTATTGGCTTGCGAGGTAATTTGCCCGAAGGTCGTCGAAGTCACGCTGGTATTCGGCGAACCGAAACGCGGCGTGTTGAATGCATTCAACGCTTCGACGCGGAATTGCACAGCCATGCGTTCGACTGGCCGGAATTGTTTGAACAACGACAAATCGAAGCTCTTGATGCCGTCATTGCGAACATTCACCGTCGGGCCTACGTTGCCAAACGTGAATGCCGCCGGTTGGCTGTAAACGCTGGTATCGAAATACCGGTTCAACCTTTCGTCCACTTTGCCGCTCAAGTTTGGATCGTTGCCGTTGGTATTCGGGCGGGTCAACGGATTGAAAATGCCCGCGGTATTGTTGGCTGTAATGGTCAACGGCGTGCCGCTTTGGAACGTCGTGATGCCGTTGAATTGCCAGCCGCCAATAAACGCATCCAGCAGTCCCGGAGCGCTGCCGCCAAACTTGCGGCCTTTGCCAAACGGCAGTTCATACAGATAGCTGACGACAAACCGATGGGCAATATCAATCGTCGCCAGCCCACGGCTGGCGCGAAGATTGTAACTGTCCTGATGCGTCAAGCCTTCTTCGATGTTTTTCGCCCAGGTGTAATTCGCGTCAATTTGCAATCCCTGCGTCAGGCGTTTTCCGAAGGTCACCTGCAAGGCGTGATAGTTGGATGAAGCGCCGCTGGAATACAGCGGCGTCAGCGTGGTGAATTGCGGATACGGGCGCAACAACTGTGCGCGGCTGATTTGCCGCGAAGCAAAAAATCCACTGTTGATGCCCAGTCCAAAAAAGGGATTGTCCACCAGTTGATTGAGTTGCGACCCCAGCGCCAGATGCTTCGGATCAAGCTGATTCAAGTCCAACCCGCCTTCGCCGTTGCGCGAAAGCTGCAATCCGCGCGTGCCGACATAAGCGACTTCCAGATTCATTTGCCAGGGCAATTGGCGCTGGATGTTCAGATTCCACTGTTGGCTCCACGGCGTGATCGTGTCCTGCAACACGGATTCCAGATTGGCTCCGACTTGTGTCAGCAATCCATCGGCAGCACCAGGCAATGCGCGGAATCCATTCGGATACGGATTTCGCAGCAGGTTGAACGGCGTCAACCCGTTGTCCACAGTTGTTTGCCAGGGATATTCAATACGGAAACCGAACGGCCCAACCGTTCCTTGCGCGGCTTGATTCGATGGTCCGAAGATATGCGAATAACCGGCGCGAATGGCTGTTTTCTCGTTCAACTGATACGCCAGTCCCAAACGCGGCGCCAGATTGTTGGTGTCTTTGAAATACTGGTGGCGCGGTTCGCCGTTGACGCCGACAAAAACTACTCCACCTTTCAAGTTCGGGAACGCGGTCTGCCGCGATGCCAAAGGCGAGGGGGCGTCGAGGTCATAGTAGTTAAACCGGTTGTATCGCTCTGTGCGCGGCGAATCGAAGTCATACCGAATGCCCAGGTTCAACGTCAGCTTGCTGTTCACACGCCAATCGTCTTGGGCGTATCCGGCATAATAAAAGCTCTGGGCGGCCACATTTTTCCAACCTTGAATCAACGTATTGCCAGTTGAGCCTGCACCTAATAAGAAAGACGCCATGCCCAAGCCCGCACTGCTGCTGGCGGTTGTTGGATTGGGACCTTGCGTAAATCCGGCGTTGAAGCCGAAAGTTCCGGCGTTGCGCGCTTCCCAAACGTTGACACGAATCATGCGAACTTCGCCGCCGAACTTCCAGTTGTGATTGCCCGACGTCCACGTCAGCGTGTTCACGAACGGATAGCTCATGAAGGCATTGAATCGGTGATCATTGCCGCCCAGACCGGTCATACCGGAAACGCTGATGGCCGGAAACATCTGTCGGTCTACAACAGAATCAATTGCCGCTGGTAAACCAAGTTGCGAAGGTTTGAAACCCAATCCCTGATTCGAAAACACGAACAGGGTGCGGGCAAACCCAAGGCGCGAAGTCCACACCTTTGTCGCCGACAGCGTGTTGTTGTATTCGGCGACAAAATTGCGCGCGCGGTTTTCCTGAATGACGCGGCCTTCGGCAATCGTCAGGTTGTCCGGGAATGATTGAAGCGGCACGTCTGCGGTGTACCGATGCGAATAACGCGCAAAAAACGAATGTCGCTCGGAAAAACGATGGTCAATTCGGAAATCGTAGTTATCCAAATTGGTTTCCGTCGAACCGCTGGCGGCATAGTTGTTCGCAAATGTGTTTGCATCGCCAGGCTGATTGGGCAGCGGGAAATATTTCAGAATGTTCAGCGCAACCGGATCAATTAGATTCGCCGGAATCTTGTTATCCGTGAATTGATCGCGGATGGAACCGCTGCCGCCAGGATTGGCCCGCGTCGTGAATGGATTGAAAATGCGAATCAAAGCCCCGGCTTGATTGAATGTTTTCGAAAAATCGCCGTTACGCTGTTCAATGGTCGGCACGGTGGTTATGCGTGTGGCAAATTGCCGTGCGCGCAATCCTTCATACGATCCCATAAAAAACGTTTTGTTTTTGATGATCGGCCCGGTGGCGTGACCGCCAAACTGGCTTCGTTTAAAGCTTCCCAGTTCGCGCCCGGCGCGGTTTTCAAAAAAGTTGTTGGAGTCGAAGACCGAATTGCGCAAGAACTCATACGCACTGCCGTGAAATTGATTCGTGCCTGATTTGAACACCACGTTCAGCACGCTGCCCAGACTGCGTCCGAACTCTGCCGGGTACGTCGCGCCCATCACTTTGAATTCCTGAATCGCATCCACCGACGGAAAGATCGAAATTCCCGTGAAACCGTTGACCGTTGGGAACGAAGCCGTCACGCCGTCAATCACTGTGTCCATCATGGTCGGTCGCGCGCCGTTCACCGAATAGCTCAGGCTGTTGTAATTGTTGCCGATGCTGCCTGACACGCCAGGCGTCAGGAAGATCAGCGAATACACGTTGCGCGTGTTGAGCGGCAATTCCAGGATCCGGCGGTTGTCCACTACTTTTCCCAACACCGAACTGGTGGTTTCCAGCACAGGCGTTTGCGAAGTGACTTCGACGGTTTCGGCAACCTGGCCAACTTCCAGCGTGAAATCCGCCGCCAGCGTTTGCTGAATCTGAATGATTACGTTGTTGCGCGCCGCGCTGCGAAACCCGGTCATGCGAGCTTCGACTCGATACTGCCCGACGGAAAGCGGAGGCGAGTTGTAATACCCATCGCCGTTGGTCACGACTGTGACCTGTTTGTTTGTTTGCACTTCAGTAATGACGACTTGCGCGCCAGAAATGACCTCTCCATTGCCGTTCTTGACTGTGCCCACAATGGCTCCGGTGGACGATTGCGCCCACACGTTCAGCGCAAGAACCGACAGCAGAATAACGGTCTGTAAGAGCAGACGCTGGTGTTTCATGATGTCTCCTTGATGAATTAGTGATGGAGGAAACGCGCCCGAAAACCAATGGCGCGTCAGCGAATCCCAGCTAGCAAATCCGGTTAGCTTGATCTTG
>CAYLJQ010000128.1:0-12914 GCA_964383955.1 uncultured Heliomicrobium sp.
TGAAGGTTACAATTTGGTTTGTCCAACTGACGCCATCTTACACAGAGCGCCCGCTTCATCAAAACGCCCATCGCTCATTGAAAAATCCAGCCAGCACAATCTTCCCCGGATAACGAAAATCCGGTGATGTAGTGGTATCCACCACCGCGTAATCCGGCAGCTTCGGAATTTGCCGCGCATTGTTCAGGTAATCGAATTCGCGGAAGGTGAAGCTGCTGTTTAGCACCACGTACTTGTTGGGATTCAGCGGGTTCGGGAAAATCAGAATCGCCGCGTGGGTTGCAGCGGCAAAGCGCTTGTCAGCAACGATCACTCCATCAGCCGTCCATTTGATCGGCAGTTTGTCGGCGATTCGCGCCAGGATTTTGTTGCTGCCGGGGTCGCCCCACAGAATCAGATTGCTGGCGGCAATGTCTGCATCGGTGATTTCGGAATCCTTTCGGACTTGCGCGTCGCCGCGAAAATGCCGCCGCCATTCGCTAATGGCCCGCGCTTGTTCGCTTTCCACCCACTTGGCTACGCCGGGTGCAATCGGAGTTCCGGTTGGCGTGACGAATACAAAGCTATCCAAAAACGCATCGTCAATTGGTCCCTGCAAGCCGTGACGTTTGGTCAGCCCGGCAGCAATCGGCGAATCCGCCGCCGCCCATTGGTTGCCGTTCTTGCGAAAATGAACTTTCCACGAACGATCCGACATCGGCCCGATGGCTGCCAGCTTTTGCCCGTCAATCGTCACCATCGGCTTTCCCGCCAAGGCCAGCGGGCAGCCGCCCGATCCAAAATCAAAGGTAAACGCCGTGACGTTTGCCGTTTCGACTTTGACGCCGCTGTCGCCTTCGATTTCCGCATTCAGACTTGCGCGTTCCCAATGCTGACCAAGCGCATCCACTGTCACCCATTTGTTCTGGTTGTAAGCCAGCGTCCAGGTCGTGAAGCGAATTTTGCGCGGATACGGATCGCGGCCGCGTTCGGCGATGGCATCCAGAATGCGGTCAATTTCGACTTTGGAATCTGGATGATAGCTGTGCCCGGTTTTCGGCCCGACGATGCGCAGCATTCGCAAGCCTTCGGCGCTCATCGCTTGTTCCATCATATCGGCGGCCTGTTTCTGCCCGTCGTTTTCGCCGTTGTAAGCAACCAGCGGCGTGCCAGACAAATTCGCCGCGTAATCCGTTGCGTCGTACAAATGAAAAAGTTTCTGTTCCCACCACGGCGGAGCTTCTGGCCCATCGAGTTTCAACTTTAAAAACTGCGCCGATTCGCTGAAGCCTGCGCCGGGCGCAATTGCTGCCCACAATCCAGGATAATGCGTCCCAAACTGCCAAGCCGAAGCGCCACCCATCGAAAAACCGCGCACCAGAATGCGATTGTCATCAATGCGATATTGCTGTTTGACCTTGTCCATCGCTTCGAACAAATCCACTTCGCCAGCGAACTTGTTGGCGTTGCAATATCGCCCGTACAAATGCAGCACAATGGTGTCACGCGGCGTGAACTCACCCATCCGAGTTTCGCGTTCGGTCAGGAAGTTGACTTCGCTCAAGGTTTCGCCGCGCCCGTGAAACCAGGCATCCAGCCGCCAGCGGTGTGTGGTATTGGGCGTAAACGAAGCCGGGATGACCAACCCATACGGCTGCACACTCTTGTCAATTTTGGAAACGTAACCACGCACGACCAAGCCGGTTGCCGTCGTCCACGGAGCTTTGCCTTCGGCCAATTGCCGCGCGCGCTCTTCGCCGTGTTGCAACAGCAGCCTCGCCTTGAAGACTTCTTCCAGCTTGAAAAATTCGTTGTATTGCAGCGCGTAGCGAACGGCTTCGTGGTAGATCGCAACGTCTGGCCACAGCGGGTGATCTTTCAGCTTTTCCATCGCCGTTTTCAGCCGTCGCAATCCATTTTCCAGTTCCGTGCGATCTGCCGCCGGAACTTCGACGCCAATGGGCGGAATCGGTTTTACTGGCGGTTGTTGTGCGGGAGCTTGCGCCAGAGCGATTGCGGCTAAGAGGAGAAGACTGCCCAAGATTTTCATGTGGTTATTTTGTTTGTGAAAAGTGGTTGGTTCAGATGCGGTACAGGGAGCGGTAGCGACTTGGTTGTTTCGGCAGACACTGCTTGCAAGTCCACCAGGTCGCTACCGCTCCCTGTACCGCACCATTAGTGTGATCTGGCTACTGCTTCAGATGCGCGACTTTCGCTTTTCCCTTCGCATAAACCGTGACGACAAACAGGTCGTCATAGGTCGCATCATCAATGGATGGCATAATGTCTCCGCCAAGCGCTTTGATCAGTTCCGGAACCGTGTTGCTGTGGCCAACGATCAACACGTTGCCATCGCTGGCAGCAATCAGATCAGAAATCTGCTTCAAGTAATCCGGCGAAAGCTGCCGGGGATTCATCGAATCCATCTTGACCGGAATCATGGTGTTGGGAATGCCCAACTGTTTCGCCAGCGGTTCGGCGGTGTGCTTGGTGCGCAAAAACTGCGACGTGGAGATGGTTTTGATTCCCGCTTTTCCCAGCGTCCGCGCCAGTTCTTCTGCACGCTTGGTTCCGGCTTCCAGCAATGGTGGGTCTGCGGCGGGCGCGGCAGCTTTTTCCGCGTGGCGAACCAGATACACAGTTGTGACCTTGAAATCGCTTTGCGGCACAACCGCCAATCCGCCAATCGCAGTCATTGATAACGAACCAAACATCACCAGGCCAATTGCAGCCAACAACCTGAACCAAGCTCGTCTATTTAACGTTCGACTGGAATCTAACAATCTCATTCTGTAGCTCCTTGAGGTTTAATTTCTATGACATGGTCCGAAACCGTTACTCTGCAAACCAGACATCGTTCTCTCCAAACAGGAAAGATCGGGTAACCGCACTCTGTGCATCGAAAGTCCGTATATCGAAGATGACTCAGCGCATTGTCTTTTCTGCCATCAAGGTTCACTTTTGCCATCTGTTCCCGCACTCTAAGCGGAGTCGGGCGTTTCGGTTTTCCCATCACAAGAGGGTAATCCGGACGCTCCAGATTTTCTTTGGCAATACAATGCCTTTGCTCTGCGTGGTGAAGAGCTTCTTCATCGGTCTTGACGTAATACACATCCTGGTTGCACGACTCACAAAATCGAATGCTTTCAGATTCCGTTTCCCGCAAATTTTCCCAAAGCCTCGGGCACTTTTTCTGAAATTTGATTTCACAGGTTCTGACAGTGATCTTCATCGCTTTCTCCGATTCTCCATAAAAATTGAAGCCGTGTTTCGCAAATCGTCATCCAGCAATTCCATTGCTTTCTGAAGAATCGAATCCGGTACCCCACCATAAAACGCTTCTGCCAAACCTCCTGCGATGCAGGCCAAGGTGTCGCTGTCTCCGCCCAGGGAAATGGCATTGCGAATGGCGTCTTCGAAATCGTTAGATTCCAGAAAGGCAATGATCGCTTGCGGCACAGTCTGTTGGCAGGATTCGTTGAACAGATACGTCGGCCTGATCTCGTCCAAGCTCATGGAAAGGTCGTAGCCAAATGTCGTCGTTACATATTCCCTGATTTCAGCTTTCGACTTGCCCGTTCTGGCCAAAAAGATCGAAGCGGCGACGGCCTGCGCGCCTTTGATTCCTTCGGGATGATTGTGCGTGACTTCGGTATATTGCTGCGCTTTCGCCAAAACTTCTTCCAATGTATCAAAGGCGAATCCGACGGGACTGATGCGCATCGCCGCGCCGTTGCCCCAACTGTTGTACGGCTGGCTTTCTTCACTCTGCGCCCAGCGATGAAACATTCCGCCATATCCGGCATCGGGATATTTCTGGTAATACGATTTCATCACAGCGGCGTAATCCAGATCGTTCAAAATTGCATCGGCCAAGGCAATGGTCAGCACACTGTCATCCGTGAAAAAACAATTCGGACTAAACAGATCGAACTGCTTCGTCTTGATGTTGTCCCATTCGTACACGGAGCCAATGATGTCGCCTGCGATTGCGCCAATCACTTTTTCTTCCCTTTTGCTGCCTTCGCCGCCGCCTTATCCAGGTTTTGCTGCACGCGGAATTTCACAATTTTCGTGATCAGTACGAAAGGAATACGCTGATCCATCGGAAATTGCACCGTGCCTTTAGAAGTTTCGTACCCGGCAAGTTCTTCCTGGAAGGCTTCAATTCCCGCCGCGCCCGGATAAAACCCAAGGTGATTTTTGAACGCAGCAAAGTGAACCAGATTTCCGTGTAGCTTGAAAGTCGGGATCATATAGCTGATGGCTTCTTCCGCCTTCGGCGCGGCTTTGTGGATGGTTGCTCTGATCTTCTGTAGCTTTTCCTGAATCTCCGGCGGGAAGCCAGCGATGTATTCGTCAATATTTTTGGGTGCTGTTTGACCAGATTTCATGTTTCCTTCCTGTCATTTCGATATTTCAGACGAGTGAAACCCTCTTTTCTTTTGCTATGGGGGGTTGGACGGCTCATTCGGTTATGAAGGTTCTTCATCTGCAGTTGCCGTAATTTCTAACACTAGCGGCTTGCCATCAATCTCACCCAAATGCACTTTAGTAACTCCTGCGCTTGGACTTTTTCCCTCGCGTGCATAGAGCCAATTTTCAATCTTCGGCTCGACCTCAAATTCATCATATTCGGCGTCCAGCTCAATACGAGCAATTGGAACTGCAGAGTGCCCTGGGACAATCGCCATTATAGGATCTGCAGGTTCGTAAATGATTTGACGACGATGATGGCCAACTTCCGCTTCTTGGAGACTAACTATGTACTTACCAATCTCTTTAAATGGCATTGGTGGTGGTGTGCCTCCGGGAAACTCAATCACTGATGGAACGTCGGAAAGAACACCAATTGTCTTTAACTGTACCTCGCCGTGAAATTGGAAATTTGTCTGCCGTCGCATGCGGGTGCATAGAAGATGTACCCAAGGTAACTCGGAAACCCTCTTTAAATGACAGCAAACAATGCCGTAATGCTCGCAGGCAATAAGCGATTCATCAGAAAAGCCTGACGATGAAACAAAAACACCTTTATCAATTCGACAATCCCTCAACTTCGTGACGAATGCTTCAATCTGCGGCTTGTCTATAGGGCGTTTCTTTTTTCGGCACTCAACACCAATTTTTACTGAATGCCCTGAAACCTCAACTTCAATGAGAATATCAATGTCACGCAATCGTCCAGTTATACCGTCTCGAACGCGTGCGTGAGGCTTAATTTTGACATCCTTACGTGGCTCAAGCGCTCGTTTTATTGATGCCGCAATCTCTTCAAATTCTCGGCTCTCATTGATCATCAACTTACCTAACAATTAACGTTGATCTAAAAATTACCCTCTGTAAACGCGCTACTACTTGTAGGCGACACCTGCACTTGCCGGACCTGTCAGCGGAATCACCTCAGTTTTCGTAAAGCCAACTTCGTGGCACCAACCAGAGAAATCGGCACCGGTGAAATCGAAGGCGTCTCCGAATTCGATCAGCATATTCAGCGACATCATCAGCCCAAAAGCGTTTTCGCGGCGCGCGTCGTCAATCAGGTGTTCAATCACGACGAAAGCGCCTCCAGGCGGCAGCGCTTCGTAGGCCGCGCGGATCAGGAACATCTTTTTCTCCAAATCCCAGTCATGCAGAATCAGCCCCATGGTGATGACATCGGCTTTGGGCAAAGGATCGGCGAAGAAATCAATCGGCTGTGCGGTGACGCGATCCGCCAAACCCGCCGCCGCGATTTTTCGCTCGGCGATTTCGGTAGCCTGTGGCAAATCCGCCGAGATGCATTGCATGTGCGGATGCTGCTGGGCCACGAACCTGGACAACAGGCCGCTTGCGCCGCCTACATCACACATCGTGCGATACCGGGAGAAATCAAACTTTTCGGCAAACGCGCGGAAATTGCCTGCGGAAATCCCGCTCATCGCGTCCATAAACAGTTCCAGCCGTTCCGGCTTGCTGTACAGTTCCGCGAACATGGGCGCGCCGGTCTGTTTGATTTCGTTTTGCGGCTTGCCTGTACGAAGCCCTTCGGTCAGGTCGCCCCAGAAGGGATACAACCGGGCATTGGCCATTTCCAGAAACCCGCCCATAAACTGCGGGCTGTTTTTATCCAGGAACGTTCCTGTTTCCGCCGTGTTGCGATAGAGCGACTGCGGGCCATCGCCATCACGTTCCAGAAAGCGAAGCGCCACCAGCGTATCGAAAAAGTCTGGATTGCTGCGCGAATGCAAACCAAGCGCAGCTTGCAGATCGGCACCAGTCATTGGACCAGCGCTGAGTTTCGTAAACAGCCCAAGCTCTATCGCAGAAAGCAGGACTTTCGCTGGCCAGAACGCCATGCCTACTTCCATGATTCGGGCCGGTGATAATGTGTCCATACTTTTCACTCCTCGTTTTGATCTAAATCGGAGCCAGTAACGTTGAGACAACCGATCAACCACAGAGAAACACAGATTCACTCAGATAAACACTGACCCCCAACAAGAAATTGACCTTTGTTTCTCTGTGTTGATCCGTGTTCATCTGTGGTTTCTCCGTCCTTCTGCCAATGTTGTTTGGCACGCCTTAGTTCTTCTTTGCTGGTGGCTGGCGGAAGCTGCGTTCGACCCAGTCGTTCACGTCCGTTGAAGCGGGCGCGTCGCGCCACAGCCAGCGCATCATTTCCGGCATGATCATCCCGCCGTATTTTTGGCCGTGCAGGTTCATGCTCCACGAATAATTCACGTCGTAGCCTTTTTGCGTCAGCGCCTTCATCAACCGGACGTTCTGATAAAACCAGTCGCGCGTTTGGTCATACGTGCCGTCGCGCCTTAAGCCTCGGTTGTCGTTGCGGCCATCGCACAGGTAGACACGAATCGGTTTCTTTTCGCTTTCCAGCACCTTGTCAGGATAAACGTGGCCACCGCGCAAGTTGACGAAGCTGCCGACGTTGCTGAGCACTTTGCGGAAATGATTCGGACGCTCCCAGGCGACGGTGAACGCGGCGATGGCGCCGGAACTTGACCCGCCGATGCCGCGCATTTCCGGGTCTTTGGAAATGTTGTATTCCTTGTTCAGCGCGGGCAGCAGCTCTTCGGTAATGACGCGCGCGTATTTGTCATCCAGCGTGTTGTATTCCGTCGGGCGATTGACGGTGCGGTCGCCCCACTCCTGCGCGTTGGGTTCGGGCTGTTCTGGTGTGCGTCCCGGATTGATAAACACGCCGATCATGACAGGGATTTCGCGCCGATAAATCAGATTGTCCATCACGTTTTGCGCGCGGATGTCGCCTTCCGGGTGCATAAACGCATGCCCGTCTTGAAAGACCATCAGCGCAGCCGGAACATCTTTGTCATATTGCGCGGGAACGTAGACCCAATAGGTGTGCTGCGTTCCGGGATACGCGCCGCTGGTGCTGGGCAACGTGTACGGCCCGCGAATTTCGCCTTTTGGCACGCCTTCCTGTGGCAGCGAATCCGGCCCCAGCCTGTACTGCGAATTCGGATTCGGCCCCGGAGGCATCGGCGGCGGTCCACCACCTCTGGGCGGTTGCTGGGCAGGAGCCGGTTGTTGCGCGGGAGTTTGTGCGTAAGCGATTGTCGCCATACCCACAAGCAGAAAACTGAAGATAACCGTTGCGATGTTTTTCATTTGTGAATTCCTTTCAAAAATGGACTGAGGCCTGGAACCACAAAAAGCGCAAAAGTCACAAAAGAAATCTGGGTTTTGAAGTCCACAACTTTTTGTGAATTTTGTGCCTTTTGTGGTGAGTTTCCTTGTTTAAAATTACACCCAAACTTCATAAATAACTCAACCACCAATCTTTGCGACGGCGCTTTACCTCAGCAAACCAGTGGGAGATTGGGTACAGCAACAATAAGCCAAGAAGCCAAAACGCATAAACCACCCACAACGAAAAGCCCAGATTGCCGGGGTTCGGCGAGGGGCGGCTCAACGGAGTGGCAAACAACCAATCCAGGGATTGCCCCGCCGCATAGCCCGCCGCCATTGCCAGCAGATGCACTACAAACCACTGTCCGACAAAGAAAAGCAGCGGCACACGGCCAAAGGTGATGAAGATGCGGGAAAGCCGGCCTTGCTCAATCCGCTCAAACCACGGCAGCGCCAGAATCGCCACGCTCAACGTCATCAGCAAAAACAGCAGCGAAGGCGGATATTTCAATACGTTCAGGAAAGACAACAACGTGAAGATCGCGTTTTTCTGCACGCTCCACAGCAGCGGATCGCCGTAAAGATTGATTGCGCGCAGCACGACGAAGCCGATCAACATTCCACCGCCGAGCTTGATCAAAAATCGCCGCCGCCGTTCCGGTTCCCATTGGTAAACCGCGCCCAGGCAATACCCGGCAGACAGCACGCCGATCCAGGGAATCAGCGGATACAGCACCAAGCCATGAATCGTCGGCGTGAAAAAGATGATGCCTGGCTGATGAAGCACCATCCAAACCGACGCCCAGAATCCTGGGCCTGCTGTTCCAGGCGCAGGCGGATTGACCCGAAACCCATCCAGCGTATTGTGCAGCGCAATCATTGCGATGCTGATGGCGGCAATCGCGCGCAACGGCAGGTGAATCAGCGCTGCCAGCACAATCATCGAAACGCCAATCACCCAGATCACCTCTAACTGCAAGGCGAAGTGATAATCCACGTTGAACCACATGACGACGCGGATCAGCGTGACTTCCAGCAGGATCAGCCACAGACCACGCGTGATCAGGAATTTCGACAACTCCGCTTTGGTTTTGCCCCGCACCCCTTGCAGAAAGGCTCCGGTCCCAGCCAGAAACACAAACACCGGCGCACAAAAATGCGTGATCCAGCGCGTGAAAAACAGCAAGGTGTTCGTCTGGGTCAGATTGGTCGGTTCGAAATTCAGCACTTCGCGATGAATGAAATCGCGTGTGTGATCCAGCAGCATGATCACCATGATGACACCGCGCAGCAGGTCTACGGCATTCACGCGCTGTTTAAGAGAGGGATTGTTTGTCATTTGTATATGTATGCCGAGCCTAAACTGGAGCAACTAGCTTTGGGACAAATCATCAACCACAGATGAACACAGATTTACACGGATCAACACAGGTAAAGCCGAAAAATATGACCTGTGTTTATTTGTGTTGATCCATGTTCATCAGTGGTTTCTTTCTTGTTGTACCAATCTCTCGTGCTCTGATTTAGCTAAAACTGCTGCTTACGGCTTTTCCGCGCGAATCATTTCTTCGACGGTTTGTTGTTCCATTGGTTCTTCCAGAAGACGCTGCGGACTCCAATGCTGCTTGTCGAGCAAATGCGCCACCAGCAGATTGAACCGCCAATACAATCCTGTTTTCGCATAATCCATCTTTGGATCATTGGCCAAAAAAGCTTGTTTGGCTTCGTCGTAATTGAATGCTGCGCCTTTGCCGACGTAATCCGCGTAGCCTTCGCGTTTCCATTGCGGCAAGCGGTGATAATCAATGGGGCCAACCGCCTGCCCTGTCAGCGTGTGGGCGATTTCGTGAGCAATGAAGTAATCCAGCGTGCGTTCTCCCGGCACACGACTTCCTTTGGGGCCGATCAAACAGTTTTCTTCGATGATCGAATCGCGCAGAAAAACGTTGGTTGTGATGGGGTAATAATTGACGCCGCCTGCGCCATACACATACGTGAAAAACAGCCGTTGCCGCCAGCGCGCATTGCAGATGAAAACCAGATGTTTTTGCTGAGCGGAATACAGCGGCGATTTGGCGAGTTTGGCTTCGACCAGTTCCAAAACCCGCTGGCCTGATTCCGGCGCAAACGGCTGATCGGAATACAGCGTCAAATTTTTTGCGCTCACCGAAACGCTGAAAAACGGGTGCGGAACGCCCAAAACCAAAAGGATTAAAGCGAAAGCGCCAACAATTCCAGCTAACAGTTTTAGCAAGGTTTTCTTTTTGAATTTCATCGTGATTTGAATCGGCTTCTTGCAGATGCAGTTTCAATGGTCGGAGCTAAATCTGTCCGGCAAAATGTGTCGGTGATTTCATTTTCCATCTTTTTATTTGTGATCTGTCATTTGTCATTGCTGCTCAGCGCTTTGTGCGATGACAAATGACAATTGAAAAATGAAAAAGGGCCTTTAATACCGCAAAACTTTTATCTATCTGCTTATACGGGCGAAGCCAGCAGCTCTTTGATAATGGTTCCAAGCCCCCGAATTTCAGAACTGGCGTCTCCGCGAAAGCTCGATCCGTGCATGATGGCCAATGCCTGCGGCGATAGGTCGGCCAGCCGCGCGAACGCCTGATCCGTATGCGGGGTGTAAGGCATATCGTGCGCCAGTGGGCTTGTTAAGCCTGCCTTGACGACTTCACGCACTTGTTCGATCAAACTGGATTCCGTCAGCGGCTTCGGGTCACCGGGCTGGAAAAACAGATCGGAACAAAACAGCGTGCGATCGGTCTCTTCGAAGAAAAGCCCTGCATCCCAGCCGTGCGGAAAATGCGGCGTGGCCAGATGCTGCAACCGGCGCTTCCCAATGGAAAACACCTCGCCATCGCCGAGCGTTCTTGCCGGACGATCGGCAAAATCATTCATCATCACGGCAGTTCCAACGAAATTGCACACCGCTTGCGCTTGCGGGGCGACTGAAAGCCATTCGTTCAAAGCGCCGCATTCATCCGGCTCAAAATGGCTGAACCCAATCCAACGAACCGTTGCCGGGTCTAACACCTTGGCAACGGCGTCTCGCGTGATCGGAAACATTTTCCTGAACCCCGTGTGCATCAGAAAAGGTTCGTCATCCTTGACCAGGAATTGATTGAACTGAATTCCGAATTCGGGGTGAAAGGTCGAAATGCGATAAACATCCGAAGCAATTTCGGTTACGGTGCTGTTCATGTGGTTATTCCCTCACTTGCTTATAGAGGCTTTCAGTTGAGTACGGCCTCTTCCGCTGTTCGCCCCGGCAGGGGCGTTGGAAATTAGCCGGTGGTGAGCGGAGCGGAACCACCGGAATCTAGCGCAAAAGCCTCGCAAGCCCCGGCAGGGGCGACAGACCGAAGCTTGTTCCAGCGCCCTTACCAGGGCGCAATTATCATTGTGGCTTCTTCCGGTGGTTTCACCACCGGCTAAGATCCCCTGCGCCTTCAGCGCGAAGACAATTAAGCTTTGCATCTCCGCGCAAGCGGCATTCATCTGCAATCGCCATAAAACAGAATCTTTGCCGGTTCAAGCTCGCATCTTCTTGTACGTCGCCAGGCATTTTTCCGCGGTTTCCAGCGAAGAGAACCGGCTGCCTTCCTGTTCCAGCAGGTAATACTCTGCGCCGCCTTTGGCTTCGGCAGCTTTGAAAATTTCTTTCCACGGCGCATCGCCTTCGGCAAACAGCACGCGGTAGCCTTTGTCGGCTTTGCCTTCCGCTCCTGTCCAATCTTTCAGGTGCAGCGAGCGAATGCGGCCCGGATTGGAATTGATCCAGGCGATGCAATCTGCGCCTGCTTCGACCGCTGTGCCGACATCGAATTGCAGTGTCACATCTTTGGGCGTGTTGGCGGCAAGAACTTCAATCGGTCGTTTGCCGTCAATCGGCACAAATTCCAGCTTGTGATTGTGAAAGCCCGCGCGCATTCCCAGCGGCTTTAACTTCTCCTGTGCCGCAGTCAGTTTCGCAGCGACTCCTTTCCAACCGTCCAATCCGCCATCCACACGTCCGGCGCTGGCCATCACCAGAGTTTTCGAACCGATGATCTGGTTCAGCTCAATTGCTTTCGACAGATTTTCCGGCGTGAAAACATTCGCGCTGTTATGCGTGGAAAGGCATTTGATTTTCAGTTCGTCCAGCAGCTTGCGGACTTCTTTGGCGTAATCGGTCGTCCATTGCGTATACGGCGAATAGAACTCGACGACTTCGTACCCCATCTGGGCGACTTTGCGCACTGTTCCCATCAAGTCTTTGGCCAGTTCATCACGCACCGCGTAAAGCTCAATGCCGATGGGCAGTTTTTTCGCAGCAAAGGTCGGAATTGTGCCCAGCGCGACCGATGCAGAAGCTGCTCCGGTCAAGGCCAGGAATGAACGTCGGGTCATGGAATTGATCGCTGTCATTTTGTTTTCTCCCAGTAGTTTTGCATTAGTTCGATAGACCATTCAGGTTGTTTGAGTTCTTCTTGCGGAAGGAATTCCCGCATCACAGGTTTGATGTCCAGCACGGGCGTGCCGTCAATTGCGTCCAGTCCCGTCACAAACAGGGTACGCCCTTCGCGTCGTAAAAGCTTGGCAATGGTTGCTCCCAACCGGTTCGGACGATTTTTGCCGCGCTGCGCCAGAATGCCAACTTTCGGCCACGCTGTATTGTTACGTGGATGCCTGGCGCCGGTTTCAATCTTCTGTTCGTCCACCAGATGAAAGTAATAGATCACTTCGATGTGGGAAAAGCTTTCGATCTGCTCCAGACAGTCTTCGCCGAGCGAATCGCCAATCAGGATTTCCGATTCGATTTCGCCCCAGTTGTCGTCTTCGGGTGTTTGCCGTGAATTCCTGATGATTCCAATCGGAGTTAGCGTAATCATTGCTGACTGTTCCCCTCGAACCGCTCCAGGACTTTGCTGGCTGCTTCAGCAGAAGTCAGAACCGGAATCACTTCGAAATCCACCAGATCATTCCAATTCGCCATCCATTGATCCAGCAAACTGCGGTCGTCGGTTTCCATGACCTGAAAGCAGCGGTGAAGGGTTGCGTCCACCCAACTGGCCACGTAATTCAGCCCTGCCGGAGCGAGTCGTCCTTGCAAGCGAAAGCGTTCGTACACAGGCGCAGCATCCTGATTTCGAAAGCGCTCGACAATCATGTAAAGCATGGCGGGATTTTCCACGCGACAATGCCCGGCGGCAACAGATTCCGGGGTCGCTTGATTCCTTTTGGCAAAATCGGGTAGGAGGGAGCCTCACGGCTCCCGTCCTCCCACACCACCGGACGTG
>CAYLJQ010000129.1:0-12911 GCA_964383955.1 uncultured Heliomicrobium sp.
GCCTCACTCGCGTGCGAAGATCCACAAATCCCCGGCGTAGTTGAATGCGATATGCGTTTTGCTCAAGGATGGGCGCTGCAACAACAACGGCGATTCCTGAGCCTGCGCAAAGCTCGCCATAACGAGCATCAAACACAAACTAAAAATGACTCTCTTCATTGTTCCTCTTTCCAAAAACGAAATCTTTACTTTACTCACTGAACGAAATGGCAAAGCAAATGCGAACGTAGCAAAACTCAATCTTGGTAAGCTCGCTACGCTCGCACTTGCGGGCGAGACGCCCGCGTACCCAGCTTATTTCTGTCCACTTCCGCCATTTTTCGCCGACTGGCCGTTGCCACCAGCCGCCGGAGCAAGCGGGTTGGCTTTGTGGTAATCGGGATAGGGCGGACGTGTGTATTCTTTCGGCGGATTCTTCTTCAGTTCGTCCAGCAGCCAGTTGACGGCTTTTTCAAGCTGAACGTCGCGGCCTTCGCGCCAGGCTTTCGGGTCCAGATCCAATTCGACATCGGGCGCGACGCCGCGGTTTTCAATGTCCCACTTGCCTTCCGGCGTGTAGAACGCGAAATGCGGAGCCGTCACCGAACCGCCATCAATCAGGTTTGGATACCCGCCAATGCCGACCAGACCGCCCCAGGTGCGTTTGCCGATGATTGGGCCAATTTGGTAGCGGCGGAACAGGTACGGCAGATAATCGCCGCCTGAACCGGAGTATTCATTGGCCAGCATCGCTTTCGGCCCCGGCATGGTGGCAACAGGCTGACGGAAATCCGTACCTTCACGGCCTGCCCAGAAACTGTTCAGCGGTTTTTTCAGGTAATCCACAACGTAATCCGCCGCGTGGCCCCCGCTGTTGTAGCGTTCGTCCACGACTGCGCCTTGCTTCTCGAGTTGTGAAAAGAAGTAGCGGTTGAAGAATGTGTAACCGCCTTGAGCTGTGTCCGGCAGATAGATGTAAGCCAGTTTGCCGTCGGACATCTTTTCGACCTTGCGGCGGTTGTCTTCGATCCAGGCCAGATTGCGAAGCGCGCCTTCGCTGCCAATCGGAACAACCGTCACGTCACGCGAGCCTGAACCATCTGGATTCGGGCCGACTTTGATCGTCACCTGTTTGCCCGCAGTGCTTTCAAACAAGCTGTTGATGTCGTCCGCAGCCGTCAGATCGCGACCTTTGACTGCCAGCAGATATTCGCCCGCAACAACGTTGACGCCTGGTTGCGTCAGCGGCGCGCGCAACTGCGGATTCCAGTTTTCGCCGTTGAATACTTTGGCAAAGCGGTACCGCCCGTTTTCGATTTTGTAATCGGCTCCGAGCAATCCGCCCGCGACACGTTTGGGATCAGGAACGTCGCCGCCCTGAACGTACAAGTGCCCGACCGTCAGTTCGCCCAGCATTTCCTGGAACAGATAATTCAAGTCGGAACGATGAACCAGGGCTTGCAGATAAGGTTCGTATTTCTTCTCGGTCGCTTTCAAATCCAGGCCGTGATAGTTCGGCGCGTAAAAGAAATCGCGTTCGATGCGCCAGGTTTCGCGGTACATCTGTTCCCATTCAGCCTTGGGATCAACGTACACTTCCATGTCTTCGGTTCTGATTTTGCCTTCTCCGGGTTTGAACGCGGGAGTTCCCATCGTTGCCGTCGCAGCCATAAACCAGCCGGGCATGGTTCGATACAACGCCTTTTCGCCATTGGCCGACAAAACAAAGGAAAAGATATTTTCCATCGCTTTGTCGAGCTTGCGTTTATCCATGTCGAATTTGTGAATGACGATTCCTTGCGCGCCATCCGGAAATTCGTACACCCACAGCAGATTGCCTTTTCCGGCATCCAAGCCAACATAGTTTTTGTTGGGAATCGGCAACGCCAGAATGCGCTGGCTGATGTTGTCAAAATCAATATTTACCTTCGGAGCTTCTTTTTTGTCAGCCGGTTTGGCTGCCGCAGCATCCGCAGGTTTCGGAGCATCTGGCGTGGCAGGCTTTGTTCCTTCTCCGCTGGCCGCGTCTTTCTTCTCTTCCGTCACCTTCTCTTCATCGCTTTCTGGCGCTAAAGGCGAAGGCAAATCTTTTCTCAACACGGCAACGTAAACGCTGCTTGTCGGGCGATGAGCATAAGACGACATATCAAAGCCGGAAAGTTTCGGGCCGGTATCGGTGCTGGCGGTGAAGTAAATGTACTTGCCGTTCTTGTCGAAGACCGGCGAAGCGGCATTGCTCATGCCGTCGGTGATCTGCGTGGTTTTGCCGTCTTCCAGCGAATGAACGTACACAGCGCTGTAATACGATTTCAGCGGTTTGGAATACGTCAGCCAACGACTGTCAGAAGACCAACTGACGCTGGTTCCGCCGCCACCGGCGATCAAGGTGTCGTATTTTTTCGGTTGGCCGTTTTCGATGTCCACCACCCACAAGTTCAGACGTTTGTCGCTGAAAGCAATCTTCTTGCTGTCAGGCGACCATTGCGGGCCGTAATAAAACGACGGTTCAAGTTTGATCTTTTTGACTTCGCCAGCGGCTTTTTGATCGCGCAGGTGCAATTCATATTCGCCGGATTGGTCGCTGAAATAAGCAATCCATTTGCCGTCAGGCGACCAAGACGGATCGCGCTCAGCAACGTTGGTCGTGTTGGTCAGGTTGCGCGCGTCGCCTTTTTCCGCAGGAACACTGATGATTTCGCCGCGCGCTTCGAACACGGCACGCGCGCCGGTCGGAGAAACGGCGACATTGCTGATCCGTTGACCGACTCTTTCATATTTCGGTCGCACGGCCAGTTGGTCGGCGTTGATCGTCACATTGACTTTGCTGCTTTTGTTGGATTTCAGGTCGAAGATGTTCAGCGCGCCAAATTGTTCGTAAACAATTGCGTCACCAGTAGCCGTTGCGGCTTTGATGTCCAGGCCGGTGTTGTTGATCAGTTTGGTGACGCGTTTGGCTTTGGTGTCATAGCTGAACAGCGTGATCGGCCCTTCGCGGTCTGACAAGAAATAAACCTTGTCGCCGATCCACATGGCATTGAAATCGTTGGAATCTTCGCGCGGGATTCTTTCAATACTGGAATCGCTCATAGCGGCAATCCAGATGTAGGAAGCCATGCCGCCTCGGTAACGCTTCCAGGCATTGAATCCGCGCGGCAGCGGTTCATACGCCAATCGCTGGCCATCCGGCGAAAACGATCCTTCGTGGCCAGTCGGCAGCGGAAGCTCCGTCGCCAAGCCGCCCGTGGCGGACACGGTAAACAGCTTCATAAAGCGGCGAGACTCGCTGGAACGCTCCGAAAGAAAGAGGATTTGTTTGCCGTCCGGCGTCCAGTTGCACAATGCGTCCACACCCGGATGCGAAGTGACTCGCTTCGGAGTGCCGCCTGTCGCTGGAACGGTGAAAATATCCGTGTTGCCGTCATATTCGCCGGTAAACCCAACCGTTTGGCCATCCGGCGAAAAAACCGGACTGCTTTCGGTGCCGACGCCGCTGGTTAACCGTGTGGCTTCGCCGCCTGTGCGCGGCACGCTCCACAAATCGCCCGCATATTGAAAGACAATGTGCGTGCGATTCATTGTCGGCCTGCGCAATAGCAACAATTGCTGCTGCGACTGCGCTTTGCTGCCGTCCGGAATCAACACCGCCGCAGCAATCAGCAATAGCGACAAACTTAAAATAGCTTTTCTCATTGTTATGCCTCGAATTCTTAAGCCCCAACGGGCGAACTATGAAAGCCCAATGCAACGCGCTGGGCTACTACATTTTGCCCCGTTGGGGCTTTGCCATTTGTTTAATTGCCTCGCGCGCTTTGACCGCCAGCCGCAGGCGCTACGTTTTTGTGATAGTTCGGAAACGCCGGACGCTTGTATTGCTTCGGCGGATTCTTCTTCAGTTCGTCCAGCAAATACTCGACCGCCCGTTCAAGCTGCGGATCGCGCCCCTGCCGCCAGGCTGCCGGGTCGAATTCGACTTCGATGTCCGGCGCAACGCCCGCGTTTTCAACTTCCCATTCGCCATCCAAGCCATAAATCGCTGCATCAGGCGCAGTGTGGCCGCCGCCATCCATCAGCGTTGGAGCGCCAAACGAAGCAATCAACCCGCCCCAGGTCTTTTTGCCGACCAATGGGCCAAGCTTTGATTTTTTGAAGTACCAGGGCATGGCGTCTCCGCCCGATCCGGCCAGTTCATTGATTAGCATCGCCTTCGGGCCATAAATCGCGCCCGCCGGAACAGGAACATCCTGACTGCCTTCGCGGTAGTGAATGTTGCTGAGTTGCTGGCGGCCCAGAAGCTGGACAACGTAATCGGCCAGCAATCCGCCGCTATTGAATCGCTCGTCAATCAGCGCGCCGTTCTTGTTGGTTTGCGAGAAGAAGTAGCGGTTGAAGCTTTCGTAACCGCCGCCGCTGGTGTTGGGCATGTAAATGTATGCCAGCTTGCCGCCCGAAAGCTGATCCACTTTGCGGCGGTTGCCTTCGACCCAGGCCAGATTTCGCAAGCCTTGTTCGCTGCCGACAGGCACAACCGTCACTTCGCGGGAACCTGTGCCATCAGGATTCGGGCCCACTTTGATCAGCACCTGTTTGCCTGCTTTTGATTCGAAAAAGCTATACACACTGTCAGTCGAACGAAGCTCCCGGCCACCAACGGCCAGCAGATATTCGCCTGCTTTGACGTTGACGCCAGGTTGCGTTAGCGGCGCACGCAGATTCGGGTTCCAGTTTTCCCCGTTGTAGACTTTGGCAAAGCGATACCGCCCGTTTTCGATTTTGTAATCTGCGCCCAGCAATCCGCCCGGCACAAAGTTTGGACGCTGCTGGTCTCCGCCGCCGATAAACATGTGACCAACAGTCAATTGGTTGAGCATGTCTGTGAAGATGTAAGTCAGGTCGCTGCGATGCGCGACAGCTTCGACGTAAGGCGCGTAACGCTTTTTCATCTCTTCCAGATTCAACCCATGCAGGTTTTTGTCGTAAAAGAAATCGCGCTCGTTGCGCCAGGCTTCGTTGTACATCTGCCGCCATTCGACTTGCGGATCAACGCGGACTTCCATGTCAGCGGTTTTCAGCATGCTCGGCCCGCCGGGCGCTCCCGGAGGCATTGGCGCTCCCAGCGTCGCGGTCGAAGCGATCACCCAATTGGCGAATCCTTGCCGGTACAACGCCTTTTCGCCATTGGCGGAAATTTCAAAGGAAGTAATTCCATCGAACACCTTGTCCAGCTTGCGCTTTTCCAAGTCGTATTTTTGAACTGTGAATCCGGGCTGCCCAGCGACTCCAGCGGGCAATTGTTCAAGGATGTAAATCAGGTTTGCCTTGCCAGCGACCAAGCCCACATAGTTTCGGTTCGGAATTGGAAACGCGATGATTCGCTGATCAATCCCTTCCAAATCAATTCGCGTCGGCTCGTCTTTTTTGGCAGGCGGTTTCGCCGCGCCAGCCGCTGCGGGTGGAGCATCTGCTTTCTTTTCTTCCGGCTTGTCGGCAGGTTTTGCTGGGTCTACTGCAGGTGCAGCCGCGTCTTTCTTCTCTTCGGCGATTTTTTCTTCATCGCTTTCCGGCGCCAGCGGCGAAGGAATGTCGTTGCGAAGCACAACCGCATACACGCTGCGCGTGGGTTGATTTGCAATGCCGGACAGGTCGGCAAAGCTGATGCTGGGGCCAAGATTCGTGCTGGCCGTGAAATACAAATATTTGCCGTTGCGGTCGAACGCCGGATAACGAGCGTCGCTCATTCCGTCTGTAATCTGACTGGCTTTGCTGGTTTCCAGCGAATATACAAAAACCCCACGCAACAGATTGGGAAGATGTTTGGCATAAGTCAGCCATTTGCTATCAGGTGACCAAACCGGGTCCAGCACATCATCGTTGAGTCCGATGGGATTGTTGTCCACTTTGACCGGCTGGCCTTTGTCAATTTCCAGATACCAAAGTTGCATCTTGTGATCGGTCAAGGCAAGTTTTTTGCTGTCAGGCGACCAGGTCGGCGAGCCATAAAAATTCGGTGGCAAAGCAATTTTCTTCACTTCGCCTTCGCCTTTTTGATCGCGCAAGTGCAGCGCGTATTCGCCGGATTCTTCGCTGAAGTAAGCGATCCATTTGCCATCGGGCGACCATGCGGGATCGCGTTCCATCACGCCCGGTGTGTTGGTCAGATTGCGCGGGTCGCCTTTTTCGGCGGGAACCGTCAGGATTTCGCCGCGCGCTTCAAACACAGCGCGCGCACCGGTCGGCGAGATGTCCCAGTTGAAAATGCGTGTGCCGACTCTTTCAAACCGCTGCCGCACAGCAACCAGATCAGCCGCTACGCGAATGTTCACTTTCTGGGCTTTGTTGGTTTTGATGTCGTAAAGGTGAATGGTGCCGAATTGTTCGAAGGCAATGGTCGGCGTGGATTTGGCATCGCCGCGCCAGGCTGTCGCGGATTTGATGTCAAACACGTTGTCTTTGACCAGCAAATCAACCCGCTTTGATTTCACGTCGTAGCTATAAAGCGCGTACCGTTCATCACGGTCTGAAAGGAAATACACCTTGTCGCCAACCCACATTGGGAAGCGGTCGTTGCCGCCTTTGCGCGGAAGCTTTTCAATGGAGGAATCGGAAAGTTTGGCAATCCAAACCACATCTTGTTGACCGCCGTAGTAGCGTTTCCATTCTGGCTGCCATTGGTTCAGCGGCTCATACGCGATCTGCGAACCGTCCGGCGAAAACGCGCCGCGCTCGCCCATTGGCAGCGGAACTTCATCCGGCAACCCGCCTTCCAGCCCAATCGTAAACAGCCGCACAAACCCAGCGTAACTGTTGCTGGAAGAACTGAACAAGACGCGTTTCCCGTCCGAAGCCCAGCCAGCAACCACATCCGCGCTCGGATGATATGTTAATCGCTTGGGAACCCCGCCCGAAGCAGGCATGACGTAGACATCCGTGTTCCCATCGTACTCCCCAGTGAACGCAATCTGGGTTCCGTCAGGCGAAAAGGCCGGATCGGATTCGGTGCCGACGCCTGTGGTTAATCGTTTGGCGTCGCCGCCTGCGCGCGGCACGCTCCACAAATCACCAGCATAAACGAATACGATGTGGGTTTGATTAACAGTGGGCTTTTGGAACAGCGTGGCTTCGGTTTGCGCCAGACAAAAACTGGCCAAAGCCAGGACAAGAAGCAGCGTCAAGATTGGCTTGCTCATAAATGTGACTCCTGATTGTGGTTTCAAAACTACCTGCGGGTTGGTGAGTTTGCTGTACGTTCGGCAAACCTGCGCAGTTCGGATTTTGTGCTTTTGGCAAAGGATTGCAAGGTTTCGCGATAACCTTTTACAAGTTTTACAAGAGCGCTCAGAATTTATGCAGAGGATTATGCAGAAGTCCCCAGGGAGATAAGGTGCATCGCGCACTCACCCCGTTCGCGTGCGATGCAATATGAAGCTATTTCTTGGACGTTTTCGTCAACCGTTTTGCTTTTTCAGCCAATTGCGCGGAGCTATTGATTTCGCCCAAGGCACGCTGCAGGGGCAAATCTTCTTCCGCCATCATTCGTTTCTGGGTGTCAACGCCGTACGCCGCCAGCAAAACCTCTTCGCGGATTTTGTTGCGCGACCATTCCAGATGATCATCAACCATTTTCATTGTTACACCGTACTCCGGATTTTTGGCGATGAAACCGGTCATAAATTCCCGGTAAGCCTTCAGGATTTCATCGTTGATGACGAATTCATTGGCGCGTGGCTGATGATCGAACTCAATGCCCTCGCGCTTAAAGCCTTGGGCAGCAGCAATGTTACCAGCCATCAATTTGCGGACGAACATAAACACTCCGGTCGTCCAAATCACGCCTTGTTCGTTTGTGACGGTTACAGGTTCGACTTTAATGTCCGGCTCAATGCCTCCGCCGCCATAAACGGGACGGCCCAAATCTGTCCGGCGCATTTGGCTTTTTGTCTTGTCGTCGGGTTTTACGTCTCCGTTGGCGTTCCGGCGGAAATGATATTCGTACACCGATCCATTGGAGTAATCGCGCTGGATCAATCGTCCACTTGGCGTCAGGTAACGAGCCGTCGTCAGCGTCAGTCCCGTGCCGCCTGAAATCGGATAAATTGTCTGCACCAGACCTTTGCCAAAGCTGGGCTGGCCTATGATCAAAGCGCGGTCATGATCCTGGATTGCGCCAGCGACAATTTCAGAAGCCGAGGCGGATCCTTCATCAATCATCAACACCAGTGGAAAGTTTTCGGGTGCGCCCGATTCGGCCTGCCAGTCTCTGTCACCTGCCTTGCCATCGCGGTTCCGCACGGAAACCACAATCTGGCCGCGTTGCAGAAACTTGTCGGCAACGCGAATCGCCTGATCCAAAAATCCGCCGGGATTGCCGCGCAAATCCAGAATCAGTTGGTTCATTCCCTGCTCTTTCAAACTGCTGATTGCCGTTGAGAGTTCGTCGCTGGTCGTGGAATGGAATCCGCGCGATAGAGCAACATAACCGACACCGGGTTTGAGCAGGTAGTAGCCGGAAATTGACGGCAGGTCTACGGCGGCGCGTTCCAGCGCCACGGTTATTGGCTGCACCGTTCCGTCGCGGACAACTGTTACTTTGACTTCCGAACCGAGCTCGCCGCGCAAATGGTCGCGAACTTTGTCTGAGTTCCAATTTTCAGCATTTTCGCCATCCACTTTGATGATCTGGTCGCCGTACCGAAGCCCAGCGCGAGCAGCCGGTGTGTCTTTGAAGGTTTCCATGATGTAAACGCCGCGGTCGCGCGATTGAATGGAAGCGCCAATGCCGAAATACTGGCTTCGCTGTTCCATGCGCATTTCGTCAAAGGCTTTGCGGTCGTAAAAACTGGAATGCGGATCAAGCACACGCAACATGCCCGAAATGGCTGCGGTCGTCAGCGTTTCGTATTCAACCGGGACGACATAATTTTCTCGCACCAGTTCCATCGCCTGTATGTAATCGCGGGCAAGTTTTTCTTGCGCTAAACGATCGTCGGTCACTGCCTGCGAATGCAAAACAGCCAGACTGGCAATCAAGACGACAGAAAACAGAAACGTCGAAACCCGTAGCCAATGTTTTTTCACTACTTGAAGACCTCCGTTGCAATGCTTGCTGTCCCGCAGAAGAGTGGTGGTTGAAAACCGATGCGGAACTTGAAAGGCGAGGCTGCATACTAATTCAAAGTTTTCCGGATTCAAACTCCGCAGGCTGGAAATAGCGTTATTAAAATAGAAAAGCTATTTACTGCCGTAACGGGTTTGCATTTGACACCCCAGCCGCCGGTTTTTATGATGCGTCCGTCAATTACAACAGTTAATTCAATTCCCCCAAACTATAAGCATCTCAATTCTCAATGCGCATTGCGGCTGAGAAAGTCTCACAAGTGCGCATCAGCCATTTGAACAACACACACGCATCCGTTGATAACGATCCTCCGTTGATAACTGATATTAAGCGTTGACCTTTGCCCGAAGCCCCGACCGGCGTCCCGCTTACTTACCCCGAAGTACGCCCCGATATTGTCCCGAAGTGCGTCTTTTCGCCGTGGGTTGTATTAACCAGTTCATGCCAGGAAGGAGGCTGAGATGAAAACACAACTTTTGTCTATTTTTTCCGACTCGCCCGAAAAAGAGTCTGCTGCGCCAACATCCACTGATCCACAGCCGCGCGTAGCCAGTTACCGCGCTCGCTACCAGGAATTTTTGAGCCAAGGCCAGAACCCGTCGTACATCCAGACAGGATCCTACACAGCAACCAGCGCCTTTCGGTTTATTCAAGGCGTATTCAGCTTGGCGGTTTTTGTCGTCTTGTTTTTGACGATTTTGACGTTGTTCGGCTTTGGCCTTTCCAGTCTGGGTGTGATTGCACAGGTCTCGCCAAAAGAAGCGTCCGCTTCAAGCAAACATAACAACACGCCTGCACAAACTCTGCCGACCAAGCCGGAATCGAAAAAGAAAGCAAAACGGCAGCAATAAGCGTTGTCCAGGCACGAAAATAAGGTGGCGCGAGTTGTCTCACACCACCTTATTGAATTCCTGCCAACGAATTTCCGATCAGGCTTATTTTGCCATCGGCGTCACTGTAAATTCGTCAAAGTAGCTGACGCTGTCAGTTTTGGACCACAGCCCGACCTTGCCGGAAATCGGCTCTGCCCAGGTGTAATCCAGCAGTTTTTTGCCGTTCAGCCAGCCTTCGATTTGTGCGCCGTGAACCGCAATTTTCATGTCGTACCACTTGCCAAGTTCCAGCGGCATGTTCTCTGTGCCTTTCTTGACGAAGCTGCGTTTGCCTTGCTTGAACGTCCACAGAACCAGATTGTCTTCTTTGCCGTTGAACCGCACGGTCAGGTAATCGCCGTTGGGTTTGACGTTGAACAAAATCCCGGCGCATTTGTCTAGCTGGCCTGAAACCATCTTGAACTTCAAGCTGATTTCGCCGTTCTCGAAATTCTTGATGTCTTTGGCGACGGAGATCGGGAAATAAGCGAAGGCTTTGACGTTGTCCACGAAATCTTCGTGCTTCGAGCCATAAATTGTTCGCGCTTTTTCAGCCAGTCCGCGAGCCGGATTTCCGCGCAGCCATTGACGGCCATCAGCGGCGTAAACTTTCTTTCCGCCGTCTTCCACCACCATCCAATCGCCAACCATCGAAAGAAAGCGAGAGGATTCGCTGCCGACTTTGTCTTTGTTGACGTCTACGCGAATGCTTTTGGGAGCAGCAGGTTTGGAAGCGGGCTTTTTGCTTTGCGCCTGAACGGCGAAAAACGCACAAGCAATTCCCAGTAAAAACAGATTCAGAATCAAAAGTTTGCGTTTCATAAAGGTGACTCTCCTAAGGCTTGCGCGCCAGCCACCAAGCCAAACAGGCAATCAGCGGCCACAGCGCATAAAAAATCAATCGTGCGGCTTTGGGAGTAGCCGCGAGTGGGTAGCCTGGAAATTCAGGCTCATCGGTTTTGGCCGGCGCGCGGACGCCAGCCAGTTCATACAATTGTTCCAGCACAATCGGTTCGGTCGTCGAACGGTTCATCACTCGTTGACCGTTCATCTCGTACCAGATTTCGCCGTAGCGTTCGCCATCGGCGCTGCCGGTTCCTGTTTCAAATAAGCCTGTACGACTTTGCACGGCAAATTCGGCTGACAAGCGCGGCAATAATCGCTTGAGCTTGTTCAGGATATTGCGCTCGTAATCCATCAAGCGGGGGTCTTCCGGCGCCAGATTGATGGTGATGCGCAGCGGTTCGTGAAGCTGTCGCAACGCAATTTCGTCGGCGTGCGGGAAGGAGTTGCGACGGTTTTCGCTCATATCCCAGCTTGCGCGAGTCACTGCACTGGCCCAAGCCACCACCAAAACTGCTGCCGTCAACGCGCCTGTTTGGAACCATCGCTGGCTGAATTTACGACCGACCTGTTGCCAGATTGCGGCAAGCGCAAACGCTGCGAAAGCCATCGTCAGCAGGACAAGCAAGGTGCTCAACCGCAACAATCCCTGTTCAAACCATCGAAGCGCTGCTGTTGGCGTAAACACTGCAATTTCGGACAGCCAACCGCCGCGACCGGCGGCAATGAAATCCAGCGCCCAGGTACCCAGCGTGAAGCTCAGGGTGACAATTGCCGCGCTGGCTGCGCTTTCGGCCAATGCCGCCGCCGCCATTGCCACGCCTGCGCTGAGCAGCATTCTCAGCCAGTGGCCAAGCAACAAATTCAATGCTTCCGGCAAATGCACGTGCCCGCCATACGACTTCCACATCGCGACCGCGACCAAGCCGGGCAACCACGCAACTGCCCAGCCGGCCAACAAAGCAAGCACTTTTGCCGTGATGGCGGTGGCCAAACTTGCCGGAAGCTGTAGCGCCAATTTCCAGGCTCCGCTTTCTTTTTCCGCCGAAATCAATCGGATCGCAACGAAAGGAAACAGCAGCGTCACAGCCAGATCGTAAGCGCCCCAGGCCGGCACCAGAATTCCATCCAGCGGTGTCAGCCCTTGCGCCAACGCCGCTGCGCCGCCGCCGATCCCGCTGGCTTCTGCATACAGGTTGACCGCCGTGATGAAACTGTTGCCAACCAATGGTCCGATGAAAATCAGCAGCAACCAGTACGCGCGCGAAGCCATCAACTCGCGCCATTCTTTGGCAAACAGCAGCGGAAGGAGCTTAAGTGAGCGCAAGGAAAATTTCCTCCAGCCCCGTTTGCGGCAGTTCGCTTCCGTCCAGATTGGCCTGTGCCCGAAGCTCGTCAATCGTGCCTTCGCCAACGACTTCGCCTTCGCTAAGCAAGACCAACCGGTCGCAGACGCGCGCGGCGTCTGTCAATTGATGGATCGAAAGCATCAAGGTTCGCCCGGCTTCGGCGTGCCGCCGGAGCAGCGCCATCACGTCGCGCGTTTGGCGCAAATCCAATCCGTCGAAGGGCTCATCCAGCATTAACAGCGGCTGCGGCGTCAGCAATCCCAGCGCCAACAACAGGCGTTTGCGTTCGCCTTTTGATAACGATCCGATGCGCGACAAAAGCAGATGATCGAGCTTCAATTCTTGCGCCAGTTCGTTGGCATTGGTTTGGGAAGTGCGATACAGCTTCTCGAAAAACTCCAACGCCCAGCGCACGGTTTGCGCAGCCCACGGCGTTATGCCATCCGGCAAATAAAACAGCGCCTTTTGGCGATTTTCGGGTGCCAACGGCTGGTCGCGATACGTCAAAGTTCCCGCGTCGGCAGGGGAAAGACCCGCCAAACATTCAAAGAGCGTGGTTTTCCCCGCGCCATTTGGCCCAATCAGGCCAAGGGTTTCGCCCGAATGGACGGCAAAACTGACGTTGCGCAACACCCAGCGAGGCGCATAGCGTTTGGAAATTCCCTGTACGGTCAGCAGCGTTTCGGTCATTGGCATCTCGAGTTCATAGAAAACAGAAGGGAACGAAATAAAAAAGGGTTTAGGCCTGACACACCT
>CAYLJQ010000130.1:0-12888 GCA_964383955.1 uncultured Heliomicrobium sp.
ATGCCATAGCCGGGACTTCATTGTTTGCGAAGATGGCGAGATCCACTACGTGGATACACCAGTTGTCACCATTTTGAAACGTGGTGAAGGAAAGTCGCTCACTCCACCTGATCCTCAGCACCAATTGTGATCCCAACGCCCTAAGCTTCCCGGTCCGCCGCTTTACTGCCAACTTCCGCGCAAACTATAATCTTCTTCTCGTTCATTCCCTTGAAATCATTGTCAGTTAATCGGAGGTAGAGTTATGAGAATGCGTCGCGGGTTCGCCTGGGCGGCTGCTGTTTCGGTTATGTTCATCGTGTTCGCCGGAGTGTTTGCCGTCGGCGCACAGCAAAGTGGTTCGCAACAGCAGAGCGAACCGCCTGCCAAGCAACAGCCGCCGCAAAAGCCCGGCGACAAGTCAAAGCCTGTCGGCCAAGACCCTGTAAATCCTGAGCAATTGCAGAGCATTACGGTCAACGTGCGATTGGCTGTCACGGTGAATGACAACAAGACCGGACGGTTCGTTGTGGATTTGAAACAATCGGATTTTGAGCTTTTTGAAGACAAGGTTCCTCAAAGAATCGAATCGTTTCAGGCACAGAGCGATTTGCCGCTGGATGTCGCTGTGCTGATGGACACGTCGAACAGCGTTAAACCCAAGCTGAAGTTTGAAAAGGACGCCGTCGTTTCGTTTCTGCAAACAATGCTGACTTCGCGCAAAGACCGGGCTTTGTTCGTAACGTTCGACTCACAGGTCGAACTGCACCAGGATTTCACCAACCGAATTGATCAGATCACGAAAGCTGTGGACAAGGTCAAGGCGCAGGGCGAAACCAAAATGTACGACGCGATCTATCAGATTTGCGAAGAGAAAATGCTGTCGCCCGCTCTGGCCGGACGCCGCCGCGCAATGGTGGTTATCACTGACGGCGAAGACACGGTCAGCGAACGCGAACTGAAAGACGCCATCGAAATCGCCCAGCGTTCCGAAACCATCGTGTACGTCATCAGCACCAAAGCTGCTGGCTTTTTCGGAGTCCAGGGTGGAACGATTGATAAGAGAGAAGACAAGGATTTGAAAAAGTTGGCCGAAGAAACCGGCGGACGAGCCTTCTTTACTTCCGAAGTCATCGAACTGGAACGGAGTTTTTCGGCGACTGCTCGCGAGCTTCGCAGCCAGTATCTGGTCGCTTATCAGCCGACCAACGACAAATACGATGGCAAATATCGCAAGGTCGAAGTTCGATTGCCGAACCAGAAAGATTTCAAAGTCAGAACCAAGGCCGGATATGTGGCGACACCTCCTAGAACTGTGACCGGAGCGCCGCCGACAAGTCAGTAAGGTAAACAAAAGCCGCCTGCCACCCCTTTGCAGCGGCGATCTGAGTGGGCGTTTGTTCTACTCAATGGAGAGAGCGGTATGAAACTAAGCGTAAAAGTTAAAATTATGAGCCTGGCAATGGTCGTGTTGGTGGCAGCGGCGATTGCCTTGACGCCGTCGGCTCGCGTCGGCGCTCAGCAGGACAAAAAAACAACTCAGCAAAAACAGGATCCGCAGAAGCCTCAGAAAAAAGAAGAAGAGCAACAGACGATCAAGATCGGAACGCAACTGGTCAACGTGCTGTTCAGCGTTCAGGACAAACAGAACCGTTATCTGAACGAACTGAAACAGGGAGACCTGGAAGTTCTGGAAAATGGCCAGCCGCAGGAAATTTTCGCGTTTAAGAAAGAATTTGATTTGCCGTTGACGATGGCGATTCTGGTGGACGTCAGTGGCAGCGAACAGTACACCTTGCCGTTGTTGAAAGAAGCCGGAGGCCGTTTTATAGATTCCGTAATTCGTTTTGGCAAAGACACTGCCGCCGTTTTGAAGTTCGAAGGCGAGACGACCATCATGCAGGATTTAAGCTCTAACCCGTCTCGCATTCGCCGTGGATTGGATCAAATCGAATTTGTCGCTCCGCCGCCGGTAAGTGTTTTCGGCGGGCCGACGCCGCCCATCAATGGCGGGTCGCGGCAAGGCGGAACTTCAATGTATGACGCAATTGTGGCCACCAGCGCGGATATGCTGGCTAGGCAGCCGGGACGCAAAACAATCATTTTGATCACCGACGGAGAAGACACCACCAGCCGAATGAAAATTGGTGACGCGATTGATGAAGCGCTGAGAGCCGAAGCCGTGATTTATGCCATCGGCATAGGAGATAACGGTCGTTATGGTGTCAACGAAGGCGCGCTGAAAAAAATCTGTGATGCCACCGGCGGGCGCGCCATCATTCCGAAAAACAACCGCGAGATGGAAGACGCTTTTGGCCAATTGGAGCGTGATTTGCGCCAACAGTATTTGCTGGCTTACGAACCAAAAAACGAAGCCGCAGACGGCAGCTTCCGCAAGATCGAACTCAAGCTAAAGACCAAAACTGAAAAAGAGATGAAGGACCTGAAAGTTCGCCATCGCAAAGGGTATTACGCGCCGAAAGGCTGAAATCAGGAATTGGGGGCTGGGAGTTGGGAGATAAGCAAGTTTCCAGCGAACAGCCCTCATTCAAAATCACTGCTGCTTCACTGAAGAATTGACTCCCATCTCGCATCTCCCAACTCCCAACTCCCAACTCCCAATCACCGACTGGAAAAACGATGTTTACTTGTGGCTGCCGCTGGCCTGCATTTCGTGGTGGCTGGCTTGGAAGTATCAGGACCGGTTTCTCTCCGACTGGGACGGCTTCGATTACACCAGCGCTGTCATTGAAGGAAAGTATTCCGTGCTCGGATTAGGGCGAGCATTGTTTCTGGGCTACAACCATTTGCTGTGGAAAGCAGCGCATCATTGGTTGAGTTGGCCGCCTGAGCGCGCTTACCTGTTGCTGCGATATGGAGTCATCGCGCAAACGGGACTGGCAATCATCGGAATATACGCGCTGTGCAAAGAGCTTTCGGCGAGCAAGCTGGCAGCTTTTTTCGGAGCTTTGATTGTTGTCGCTTCGCCCTATTTCATCACCTACAGCGGGCGCTCGATGAGCGAGATTCCAGGCTTTCTGATGCTGAGCTGGTCGTTGTGGTGGATGTTGCGAAGTTTGCGGCTTGGGCGGCTATGCAGTTTTTTGATCGCAGCGTTCCTGATTGGTCTCAGCGCCAACATGCGGGAGTTCGCAATCTTTTACTTTCCTTTTATTGCATTGGCAGGATGGGTTCACGGCGTGAAGTGGAAAACCATCGCGCTGGCATTGATGCTGACGGCGATGGCTGCTTCAGCCGGAATGATCTTTTGGTATTTGCACGAAGGCAATTTGTATCTGGACGCCGTGACGAAATGGTACGGGCTTAGCGCTGAAGAGCGGCGGCGATTTCCGGTTTCCATTCGTAACTTTTGGTTTTTCGGCAGGTTCGCTTTCATCTGTTCGGCGACGGTCGTCATGCTAGCGCCTTTAGGGATGGTTTGGCTGTGGGCGAAAAAGCATTTGCGATTGTTGTGGATGTTTGGGCTTTGCGGATTGGTGGCTGATCTTGTGCTTCTGATAAATCACGATTTGCCGGTGAACCCGCGTTACCTGCTGACGGGGTTGCTTGGACTGGCAGCCGTCAGCGGCTGGTGTTTGGCGGAGTTGATCAGGCTAAGGCCATTGCGTGGGGCCTTGATTCTGTTGTCCATGATCGTTCTGACCAAAGCCACCTGGAATTACGAAGCCAAAGAGCTTTACAGCGCCGAATGGAATGCAAAGGGAGCTTTGCGCTTTATCGCCAAAGTCGAAAAGCTGCCGTGGAATTCCGGCTTCATCGTTGGCCAACGCTCACCGCTAATTCATTACTTTTCCGCCATCGGAGTTCAGCCGTACTGGCTGACGATTTCGCCCGGATCGGGGTGGCCTGACGGCAAACTGGACAAAGCCATTGACGATTTCTTTTACGCCGGGCGAGTCGTGTACGTGGATTTCGATCCTGAAATCTGGCAAACAGGCGTACGTGAAAACAGCCGCGAAGCCGCCGGACTGGAAATGATTCGCAGCCATTACGAACTGGAACATATTCGCGATCAGTTTTACAGGATCGTCAGGCCAAGTAGTAAATCTCAGAGTTTGACGAATAATGTTCAGCCACAGTAGATTCCGCACGCTTCTGTTGATCTCCTGATTTACGTAACAAAACCCATCAAAATTTCCCGGAGGTGTAGCCGTGTTTATCCGTCGTTCCTTCTTTTCTACGCGCACGTTACTACTACTGGCAATCGCAGTCACATTTGCCATTGCTTCAACTTTGGTATCGGCCAACAACGATTCAGCCAAATCAACCGCTGCCAATGGCGCTGTGGATTCAAAAACTTTCGAACGGTTGGAATGGCGCAGCATCGGCCCGGCGATCTTTGACGGCCGTGTGTCTGATGTCGAAGGCGTGCCCGGCAATCCAAACATTGTCTTTGTCGGGGCGGCGGATGGCGGAGTCTGGAAAACGACCAATGGCGGCGTTACCTGGAAACCGATCTTTGAAAAGCAAAACACGCTGTCCATAGGCGACATCGCGCTGGAGCCGAATAACCCGGACGTGATCTGGGTCGGCACCGGCGAAGGCAATGCGCGCAACAGCGTTTCGTTCGGCGATGGAGTTTATAAATCCACCGATGGGGGAAAAACTTGGCAACACATGGGATTGAAAGACACGATGTACATCACGCGCATCGTGGTGCATCCGACCAATCCGAACACCGTGTTTGTCGGCGCGCTTGGGCACAACTTCGGTCCAAACGAAGAGCGCGGAGTTTTCATGACTACAGATGGAGGCAAGACCTGGACGAAGACTTTGTTTGTTGACGCCGAACACGGCATTTCGGACATGGACATTGATCCGCAAAATCCGAACATCCTATACGCTGGAGTTTGGCGCTTTGAGCGCAAACCATGGACCTTTACCAGCGGCAGCGAAAAAGGCGGCGTGTTCCGTTCGATTGACGGTGGAAAAACCTGGGCAAAGCTGACCAATGGATTGCCGAAATTGATCGGACGCATCGGCGTCCGTTGCGCGCCGAATAATCCCAACATCGTGTATGTCATTGCCGAAACCAAAGAAGGCGCAATGTTCCGTTCGGAGGATAAAGGCGATACGTTCCGCAATATTTACCGTCAGTCGAACATTGTATCGCGCGGGTTTTATTACACGGACGTGCGGGTTGATCCCCAAAACGAAAACCGTCTGTATGCCGTTTCTTCAACGCTGTTTTCTTCGATTGACGGCGGGCGAACGTACAAGCCAATCGCTCCGCAAATTCACATTGATTACCACGCCATGTGGATTGATCCGCTGAACTCGAAACGAATGTGGGTCGGCCAGGACGGCGGCGTCGCGGTTTCCACCGATCAAGGGGAGTCTTGGGAATACGTCAACAACCTGCCATTGGCTCAGCCGTATCACGTGTACGCCGACAACCGGCAACCGTTTTACAACGTGATGGGTGGAATGCAGGACAATGGCAGTTGGACAGGGCCTTCGCGCACGCGCGAACCTGCCGGAATCTTGAATGACGATTGGCGAATGACCGCATTCGGCGACGGTTTCAAAGTCATCAATCACCCGGACGACCCTGAAATTTATCTGTCGCTGTCACAAGGCGGAAACATCACCGTCACGGATATGCGAAACCGCGAACAGCAATCTTTGCGGGTGTATGCAGGGGGAGGACGCGGCGCGGCAGAAAATCAGAAGTATCGCTTTAACTGGAACACGCCTTTGGTTGTTTCGCCGCACAACAAAACGACGATTTATATGGGCAGCAATGTGCTGTTCAAATCCTCGGACTTCGGCAAAACCTGGGAAAAGATCAGCGGAGATTTGACGACCAACGATCCCGCAAAATTGAAAGAACCGGGCGGGCCGGTTTCCAACGAAAACTCCACTGCGGAATATCACTGCACAATCATCAGCGTGAATGAATCGCCCGCCAAAGCCGGAATTATCTGGGCGGGAACCGACGACGGCAATTTGCAGGTGACAACCGACGGCGGCAAAAACTGGTCAAATGTGACAAAGAACGTTCCCGGCCTCAGTGCGAATTCGCCGGTTTCGCACGTCGAACCATCGGTGACCGGAGCCGATGTGGCTTACGTTTCGTTTGATCGTCACATGCTGGACGATTACAAGCCGTATGTGTTCAAAACCACGGACGGCGGCAAAAGCTTCACAAACATCAGCGGGAATTTGCCGTCGCAGGCTTATGTTCATGCGTTGAAAGAAGACCCGAAAAACACTGGCTTGTTGTACGCGGGAACCGAACTGGGATTGTTTGGAACCTACGATGGCGGCAAAACCTGGATTGAACTGGGGATGAAAAATCTGCCCCGCGTGTCTGTTCACGACATCCTTGTGCATCCGCGTGAAAACGATTTGATTCTGGCAACGCACGGACGCGGTTTCTGGATTCTGGATGACGCGACAGCGATTCAGCAGATGAATGCGGACATTGCCGCCAAAGATGCGACGCTGTTTGATGTTCGCCCGGCAATTCGATTTACCACGCGCTTTACGCGGTATGGCATCGGCGACAAACCCTTTGCCGGGCCGAATCCGCCACGCGGAGCCATCATCACATACTTCCTGAAAGACAAGCTGGACGCCAAAACAGAGGCGAAAATTCAGGTTCTGGATTCCGCGGGCAAAGTCATTCGGGAAGTCGCAAACATTCCGAAAGAAAAAGGCTTCAATCGCGCCACGTGGGATTTGGCAATCGAAGGCGCAACGCAGCGTCGTCAATTGACGCCGGAACAGTTGGAACAACTGGGCGGTGGTTTTGGCTTTCGTCCGCGCGGGCCTGAAGTGATGCCCGGCACGTATACCGTCAAACTGATCATCGGCGACAAATCCCAGGAAAAGAAAGTTCAGGTCGGAATTGATCCGACGGTGAAAGTGACCACAGCTGAGTTGCAGCAACAATACGATCTTTCGATGAAGTTGCAGGAAATGATGTCAAAAGTGAACGTGACCTTGCGGACGCTGGACAACGTAAGAGATCAGCTTCAACAGATTGAACGAACGGTCAAAACGCAAATGACTGACGCGCCGAAAGAATTGACTACAGCCATCGCCGATTCGATCAAACAGCTTGATGCCGAAATCGGCAAACTTGCAACTCGCGCTGGTGGGGACTCCGACGGCGGGTTGCGAGGCGGCAAACCGCTCATCAGTGAAAAACTCTCATCGCTGTTCGGCACAATTCAGGGAGTCAACGCCGCGCCAACCAAAGCGCAAAAAGAGTTCTTCGATGAAATTCAGCCTGAATTCCAAACCGGAATCGCCGAAGCTGAAAAATTCATCCGCGAACAATTGCCGAAAGTGAACGACCCACTGAAAAAGTACAACGCTCCAACAGTAATTCTGAGCAAGATGAACTGAACATTACTGATGATGAGGGGCCGAAACCACAGCGCGCCCCTCATCAGTTCATTCACTACTATGGAAAAAACGGATTGTCCTAGTAGATCCCGGTGCTATAATCCGCCCGCCAAATAGTTTATCAGCCAAGAACGTAAGTGGTTTAACCACATCGAAAATACAGGTTCTTTCTCAAAGAACAGATTTACTGTCTCTCTCTTCCCTGACAGTTATGTAATAACCCCCGCTTGCGTGTGACCGCCGGTTTCATTCGACGATGGCTCAAATGTTTTCCCCACCATAGCCACTGCCAATCCTTCTTGACGGAACGCGAGCGCCCAACCGTCCAGCCTAAGGAGAAAACCCATGAAGCCGCTACGGTACACATTGTTCGTTGTCATTACTCTGGTTTTGTTATGCGCTTTAATGCTGCCACTTAGATTTGAGCGGCAAATCGCCAGTGCTCAAACACAGGAATCAACCATCAGTTTTCCACCTGACCTTACCCCGTACACAAGGCCAGCCATTCCCGAAGACCGAAACCCCATTGTCACTTCAACGCCTACGCCAACTCCGCGACCACCGGGCATTCGCCGCGACCAAACACGCCGCATGGAATCGTCGGCTGCGGCGTTGTGCATTTCCACCGCGCCGATATTTATCCGCGACGTTGTGGTCAGCAATACTGATGCAACGCTCAATGCCAACGACACCTTTGGCGATTCAGAGCCGACCATTGCCGTGAATCCGCTTAACCCAAATGAAATTGTGATTGCGGCTTTTTCCGGTGGCTGGGGAGCAAATTCACCGCTTTGGCATTCCACGGACGCAGGCGCAACCTGGACCAAACAGTTCACAATCCCATCGCCTCCTGGCATCGCCGCCGCAGGCTGTCCATGCGATCAAGTCGTGGATTACGGACGCGGCAATCGCCTTTCGATCACCTTTCTGATCGGCGGCACAGGGACGCTCAATGTCTTCACGGGGACGACAACGAACCCGGCCAATGCGCTTTCGTGGGGATGGTTTTTGATGGGCGGTGCTACGCAAAGGACGAACATGACCGGTGTGGGGAATGCAGATCAGCCCTGGCTACAGGTGGCGCGTAATAACCTGATGGCAGAGGAGGATGATCTGTATGTCGGATACGACGATTTCAGCGGCGGGCCGGATATGCAGGTTTCGGTTGCGCGCAATTCCAACCCGCCAAACTTTACTGTGGACAATCAATCGGGAACTTCAACCGGTTCGATCAATCCTGGCCATCGGTTGGCGGTTGATCCGCGCAATGGAACTGTTTACAGCTTGTTCCAACGCTTTAACGCCGCCGGAGCTGGCGGGTCAAAGAGCATCAACTTTATGCTGAACCGTTCAACTGACGGAGGCAATACCTGGACGCTAAATGGAATGGCGGGCGGCATCATTGTCGCCACGGCAGACAGCACCCAGCCAACCGCGAAATTCGGCACCGTCAATACGCTACTTGGTGGCGTAGATCATGCCGGAGTAGATCCCAGCAATGGTGATATCTATTACGTTTATGGCAATCGCGATTCAGGGACTGGAAACAATCGGTTGAGCATTCGCCGATTGACTGACAATGGATCGGGCGGGTTGAACATTGGCGCGGAAAATTTTGTCACTGGCCAGGTGCAGGCAGCCTTGCCTTCCGTCGCGGTGACAGCCAACGGAACGGTCGGTGTGCTGTATACGACTTTTGACGGAACCGGGATGAGCGGCTTTCCGGTGTTCACGGCGCATCTGGCGCTGAGCACAGATCAGGGAGCGACGTTTACCGACCGTGTCCTTACCACTTTCTTGTCAGTGGCGACCGACAATGGCAATTCACGGCAACGTGTGCTGGGCGATTACCAACAATTGAAAGTCGTCGGCAACACGTTTTTCGGTGTCTTCACGGGGAACGGAGTTCCCTTCGGTCGTCCATTCGCCAATCACGATCCGATCTTTTTCCGAATGACGCTTGACCCGGATATTCAAGCACCAGCCAGCCTGGCATTCAGCGACACTTGTGTGGGAACCAGCAGCACTCAAAACCTGATGGTTACCAACAACGGCGGAGCGGATTTGACGATCACTTCGATCAATTCCGGTAATCCGCAATTTTCCGTCGTCACGCCAGTGGGAGGTTTTCCAAAGATGATTTCCTGCGGAGCGTCTTTCAATTTCCAGGTGAATTTCACGCCGACCAGCACGGGACTGAAATCCACCAACCTGACCATCGCCAGCGACGATCCCAATATGGCTTCGCAGATGGTGTCGGTTTCGGGCACGGCTAAGCAGCTTCAGTCCATCACTTGCCCGGCGGACGTGATTGCGATCACGCCAAATCCGGGAAACACCAGCGTTGTCGTCAACTATCCGCCGCCTGTGATTGTGGACGCGGCCTGTGCAACCAATGTCGTATTTTCCAAAGCCTCCGGCACCAGCTTTCCGCTGGGCACAACGACGGTGACGATCACGGCCACGGACGCGGCAATGAATTCGGTCAGTTGCAGTTTCAAGGTGACGGTTTTTGATGTTTGTATGCAGGACGACGTGAATGGCGACATTTTGCGATTCAATTCCTTCACCGGGGAATACCAGTTCATACGCTGTGGGCCAAGTGGCTTTACGGTGATGGGGAAAGCGAAGGTCACCAGGACGATGTGTCTGGTAACACTGGAAGATGCGAAGCTGACGGCGACGCTTGACCGCTGCATCATCGCGCCGCAAAACCGTGGCAATGTCCGATTCAAACCGAATCCGATTGCGCCGGTGTTTCTGATCAATGACAGCAACATCACCAACAACACATGTATTTGTCCCTGAAACTTCGCTCAGGAACAGTTAAAAAGCAGAAGGCGCAATGAACAGCGTTGATGTCAAAACTGTTCATTGCGCCTGAATCGTTGTGTGATGGAATTATTGAAGCCGACCTTCGAGCATTTTGTAAGGATGTTCTTTGGCGTAACTGTAAGCCGTCCAGGCCGCGATCAGATGGCAAACCCAGCCGAGCAAGCCGCCGGTACCCAGCCAGAAACCGGGAGTGATAATCAGCCAGAAAATGCCTCGCCAGATTGCGCCGTTATAAATTTGGCCGACGCCGGGAATGAAGAAACTCAAAACTGCTGACGTTCCAGGATTTTTCATGTCGTTTTCCTCCTCGCCGGGAAAATACGAAAGTCGAGTGACGAAAAGTTCCGCAGATCAAAACACAGCGCGCTCTCGCAAGGTTTCTTTAGTCGCTACGCTGAATCGTGGCTCGACTTCACCACCTTCAATAATTTTCGCTGTGACGTATTCGCCCAGCGCCGGGCCATGTTTGAAGCCATGCCCGGAGCCTCCACCGGCCAACCAGACATTGCCAAAATCCGGGTGGCGATCAATCAGGAAGTTGCCGTTCGAAGTGTTTTCGTACTGGCAAACACGAGTTTCGATGACTGGGGCATCTTTCATTGCCGGAAACCGTTCGGCCAAAAACTTTCTGACTTCCGCTAACGCTTCGGGCGACGTTGTCCGCTCGTCTGAATCCGGGTCAATTGCTTTGCCGTGGCGATCAAGGGCGACTTTGAAGCCTCGATTTTCCAAATCCGGCAAGCCGTAAAACTCAGCGCCAAAATCAATCCAGGTTGGCATTTGCGGTGAAGCGAATCTTGTATCGCCGGGTGGTGAGCCGAAAAAGAAAACTTCCTGCCGGGTTGGGTGAATTCGATTTGCCAGCAGTTCAGGAAAGAGTTTTGGCAGCCACGGGCCGCAGGCAAAAACGAACATTCCCGCAGTAATTTCACCTCCGCCGATCGTTTTTACAGACTCTAGTTGCCCTGTAGCAGTGGGTTGAATAACTGCTTCAATTAACAAGTCGCCGCCTCGGCGAACAAAAGCTTCCGTGACGGTTTGCACGGCCCGCCTGGCCAATAAGGCCCCGCTGTCAGGTTCGTAAACGGCCCAACTGATGTCGCCGAAATTGATTTGCGGATACCGGTGATTCAACTCAGCACGCCGCAACTGTTCAAACCTGATGCCGGCGCTTTGCAGTGTAGCCAGTGTGGCAACTGTATAAGGATCGTTTTCGCGCGCCATCCACAGCACGCCAGTTGGCTGGAAAAGCTCAGGCCTGCCAGTTTCAGCAAATAACGTTTGCCACAATGCCAGCGAACGATTCGACCAGCGCGTGTAAATTTCATCAGCGCCGTAACCCATTCGGATAATGCGGGATTCTCCGCCGGAACTTGCCCGGCTGTGCGCCGCGCCGTAAGCGTCAATCAACGCGACTTTCAAACCCGCGCGTTGCAGCCAGTATGCTGTCCACGAACCAAAAACGCCTGCGCCGATGACTGCGGCATCGTAGCTTTTGTTCATTCACCGTTCCTCCATAAAATTGTGTGGTTGCCGCAAGCTACGGCAGTCGGACTATAATGACCGCACCCATCAAATTTCAATGTGTCCAAACCCCCTTGGGAATTCAATGAGACAAGATTCTTTTACTGATACGTTGCAGCGAGAGCGAGCAAATTTGCTGCGCGCGGCAAACGATTCGTTTGAGAAATTGCAGTCGAACAACGGCAAGGTAGATTTGGACCAATGGCTGGTCGCGGCAACAGCAATGCGGCAATCCATTAATGAAGTTTTGACACGGCATGCGGCTGGCATCAGTAAACAAGACCTGATCCGTTTGCAATCTGATTTGCACGAAGCTCTGGATGAACGGTTTCAAAGTGGCGTGAAAGAGTATTTTGAACGGCGGTTCAAAGCGTTGAACGACCTGGCTCGCCGGGATCCGTTAACAGGCCTGCTGAATCGCGCTGCCTTTGAAGAACGGATGAGTGAAGAGGTGGCGCGTGCCTTACGGTACGGGCGGCATTTGGCGCTGGTCATGTTCGACGTAGATGACTTCAAGTTGGTCAATGACCGCTTTGGCCATCAGGAAGGCGATCGTGTATTGATTCATGTGGCGAGAGTTTTGCAGGCTTCGTTTCGACTGAGCGACCCCGTCTTTCGATATGGTGGGGACGAGTTTGTTGCGCTTTGTCCGGAAACTTCCGGCGAAGTGGTGGAAAATGTTTCGAAGCGTGTCGAGAGCCAGCGGATGATTTTGGGTGGGAAAGACGATTTTTTGCGCAATGTCAAAATCAGTTTGGGAATCGCTTCCTTGCCTGCTGATGCCGTCAATGCGTTTGATCTGGTTCAGATTGCCGATCAACGGCTTTACCGTTTGAAACGGGAACGCCACGAACAGTTAACTGCGTAACCAAAACCTTGAGCAGAATGAAACGAGGAACATCACAGCCTGATCAACCCAAGCTCGTGCTGATTAACTCAACCCTGACAATCGGGTTTGTGTTTTTGCTGGCGTTAATATGGTTGATTGGCAAGCGTAGTGTGAATGAGCTTGAGGCAATCAGCAATCTGGCAGACGATATTTCCAGGGATTATCAAAATCGCCTCCAAAAAGCGGGCAAGATACGCGAAGAAGAGGTTAACATCATTGCCCAGACCAAGCTGGTTCGCGCAACGAACAAACTGTGTATGAAGTATGAAACTTGCAGTAGTTGC
>CAYLJQ010000131.1:0-12887 GCA_964383955.1 uncultured Heliomicrobium sp.
CTTCGATGCGGTCAGGGATGATGGAATGATCGGCTCCGCCCAGCGAATCAACTCCGGTAATGGTCAGCGTGGGCGAATTGATGCCTTCGATTCTTGCGCCCATTTGGATCAGAAGTTCCGCCAGATCAGTGACTTCGGGTTCGCAGGCGGCGTTAAAAATTCGCGTTGTGCCCGTGGCCAAGGCCGCAGCCATCAACAGATTTTCTGTTCCTGTGACGGTGACGGTTTCAAATGTAATGTCGGCCCCTTTCAGCCGATCCGCCGTCGCGACAATCACGCCGTTTTGCATTTCGACTTTCGCGCCAAGCTTTTCCAAAGCCATCAAGTGCAGATCAATCGGGCGCGAACCGATGGCGCAACCTCCTGGCAAACTGACGCGGGCTTCGCCGAATCGCGCCACCAATGGCCCCAAAGCCAACACGGAAGCCCGCATGGTTTTCACCAGTTCATACGGCGCTTCGTAATGTTCGACAGTTCCGGCGTTAATGCGATGCGTGCGGAGTTCGGGAACCAATACAGTTGCGCCCAGATCTTCCAGCAATCGCCGCATCGTAATCAGGTCGCGAACGTACGGCACATTTCTCAGCGTCACTGTTTCAGGCGTCAGCAGTGTGGCGGCCAAACAAGGCAGCGCGGAATTTTTCGCTCCGCTGATGGCTACCGTGCCTCGCAAAGCGTTTCCACCGATGATTTTGAATTTGTCCATTGGTTCGGGTTAGTACCGCGCGCGGTAGCAAGCGGTTTCCAGCCAATGTCGCTTCCTACCGGTCGCAGTGCTGACTGGCATTGGGTTATTTCAGGGAAAGCAGGCGCACGGCTTCGACCAGGTCGGAAACTTCAAAAGGCTTTTCGATAAAAGCGTCAGCGTTGTCCTGGATCAGCCGCGATTTTTCGCTGTTGTGCTGTCCGCTGACGGCCAGAACTTTGATGGTAGACAATTGCGGATGCGCTTTAATCTGCCGGGTCGCTTCGACGCCGTCCATCACAGGCATGTCCAGGTCCATGACGATGATGTCCGGCTGCTCGGTTTCGGCAACAGAAATCGCTTCCAGGCCGTTGGCTGCCTGGATGACGTTGTAATCATCCTCAAGCGCGTAAACGAGCATCCGGCGCACGCCTTCCAGATCGTCTACGATCAGAACTTTAGTCAATTGGCACCTCTGAATTGTCCGAAACTTTGTGTCACCTGAACCGCCTGACACGTCACCAATCATGAAGAGTTGGAAGAACGTTCGTTGGATTATTTGCGCATCGAAACTACATTGCGCCGGAAAAGACAAGTCTGGGGGGACCAGTCCGACAAGCAGTCTAGCCGCGTTGCTTCCGGGGCAACTGATGCAAATCCGCGTTCCTGCTTTTTCAGTATTTGTCACGGCAGGGCTGCCGTGTGAGTACGACGGGCGGGATTATAGTCACAGCCGGGAAATTCTGTACAGAGGCGCTGTGAACACAAAAACGAAGTGCGGGGATCAAACTTCAAATTCCGCCAGGTCTTCGGCGGCAAAGGAGTCGGGGAAAACAGTTCGTGCTTGATCAACCAGAGGGCGCACATCTGTGTAACGCGAGCTGAAATGGGTCAGGAGCAATCGTTTGGCATTCGCTTCGGCGGCAATTTCGGCTGCCTGAATTGCCGTCGAATGGCCGAAATGATGCGATTCTTCGATGTGGTCGTCGGTGTAAGTGGCTTCGTGAATCAGCCAATCGGCATTTTCAGACAGCTTCACGGCGTTTTGGCAGGGCCGCGTGTCCAGACAGTAACTAACAACCTTGCCGGGGCGGGGTTCGCCCAAAACTTCCGATGGGGGAATGACGCGACCATCGGCCAGGGTTACGGATTTGCCGGATTGCAGTTGTGAATACAACGGCCCGGAGGGAATGCCCAGTTCGCGTGCCCGTTCCAGGTTAAAGCGTCCGGGTTTGATCTTTTCTTCCAGTCTGTAACCCAGGGCAAAGATGCGATGATCCAGCGGGCGGGTGACAATCGTAAAGCGCGGCGATTCGTAAACCAGTTTTTCAGATCGGTCGGCAAACGAACGGTCGTTGAATTCCAACAGGTTCAACGGGAAATTGACGAAACAGATTTTCAATCGTGCGGTTGTTTCCAGATATTCGCTGACTCCAGTGGGCGAAACCAGTGTTAATCCCTTTTCGCGGTTATCCAGCGCCATCGAAGACAGCAAGCCCGGCAAGCCGTTGAAATGATCTCCGTGCAGGTGCGAGATAAAAATGCCGACCATTTTCTGAGGCGACAAACCGGCGCGGGCAATTTGCATTTGCGTGCCTTCGCCGCAATCAAACAGCCACCATTCGCCGTCGCCAACGACAGCCAACGCGCTGACGTTTCGCCGTAACGTCGGTTTGCCGGAACTTGTGCCAAGCGGAATTATTTTCAATTGTCCCTCGGGTCAGTACCAGGAGCGGTAGCGACCGGATACTTGTGATGATGCTTTTGACGATTCAACCAACTCGCTACCGCTCGCCGTACCGCACCGCCTACCAGCCAAGCACTCGTTTTCCAGGTCCATCCCAGCGACTCAGCACGACTTTATTGTGTGTGTAAAAGTGAAAGCCTTCCGTGCCCTGAATGTGCAGGTCGCCAAAGAAAGATTGGTTCCAGCCGGTGAAGGGGAAGATCGCCATCGGAGCCGGAACGCCCACGTTGACGCCGATCATTCCGCAGTTGGCGTACCGCGCAAATGTCCGGGCTGCGCCGCCGTCGCGGGTAAAAATCACGGCTCCGTTGCCATATTGCGACTGGTTGGCCTGGGCAATGGCTTCGTTCAAATCTTCCATTCGCATGACAGAAAGGACTGGGCCGAAAATTTCGTCGCGCACAATCTGCATTTGCGGAGCAGCCTGGTCGAAAATCGTCGGTCCAACGAAAAAGCCCTCTGAGCCTTCGGTTGGCTTGATGTTGCGCCCATCGGTATTGAGTTTGGCGCCTTCTTTCAACCCCAAATCAATGTAGTTAAGAATACGGTCTCGCGCGATTGGGTCAATTACCGGTCCCATATCCACCGTTGAACTGCCGTCTGTCGGGCCGACTTTCATCTTGGTCGCCGAATCGTGCAGCCGTTCCAGCAATGGATCTCCAGCTTTGCCGACGGCAACCGCAATGCTGCCTGCCATACAGCGCTGGCCGCTGCATCCGAACGCCGCGCCCATAATCTGGTTCGTCGCCGCGTCGAAATCTGCATCCGGCATCACCAGCATGTAATTTTTGGCTCCGCCTGCGGCTTGAACGCGTTTACCGTGCGCGGTGCCGGTTTCGTAAATGTGTTTGGCAACGGTTGTCGAACCGACAAAGCTGATAGCCTGAACGTCCGGGTGCGTCAACAAAGCGTCAACCGTTTGATTGCCGCCGTGGATGACGTTGAAAACTCCTTTTGGCAACCCGGCTTCTGTCAGCAGTTCCGCCAGTCGCATTGGCGTCAGCGGAACTTTCGGCGAAGGTTTCAGGATGAACGTGTTGCCGCAAACAATTGCTACCGGAAACATCCACAACGGAACCATTGCAGGGAAGTTAAACGGCGTGATGCCGACGCAAACGCCCAACGGATGCCGTTCGACGCGTCCGTCAATGCCGCGCGCGACTTGATCCAGCGCTTGCCCCATCAACTGCGTCGGCGCGTGGCAGGCCAGTTCGACCATTTCAATGCCGCGCCGGATGTCGCCTTTGGCTTCATCGTGTGTTTTGCCATGTTCGCGCGTCACGAGTTGAGCAAGTTCTTCAAAGTGTTGCTCCAACAAATGTGCGAAGCGGAACATCACGCGTGCGCGCTCAACTACAGGGGTGTCCGCCCATTCGGGAAACGCAGCTTTCGCAGCTTGCACTGCCTGATCCACGGTTGCCGGATCGCTGTTTGGTGCTTTGGCGATCACTTCGCCGCGCGAAGGATTGTAGACCGGCGTGAATTCTGTGGCGTTGGCAGTCGTCAGATCGCCCGCAATGTAGTTATGACAAATTGTATCCATGGTTATCTCACCTGCTTTCACGTTGTATGGCAGTGCCAGTGCTGTTGTTTGAATTTCGAAACCTTGCAGTCTGTGGCCATTATACGGTTGGTTCACTGGCAGGAAAACAGCCATTACTGTAAAGGCTGAGAGTTCAACTGATTGGCGCGCGTTTCTTCTTCGGCCAATTTTCGCGCCAATCCTTCGCGTCCATCGTAGCTGATAAATTTCGGCAACAGCAGCGCCAGCAAGCCAGAACCCAGCACGCACATCACGCCGCCTGACACGACAGAAAATCGCAGGCCGAATCGGCTGGCGACCAATCCAGCTTCGGCGTTCCCAAGGTAAGGGCCGGTCAAATAGCTGAGCATTTCAATTCCGGCCATGCGACCGCGCATATGATCGGGAATGGTTTGGTTCCAGATGGTCATGCGAAACACTCCGCTGACAGCGTCCGCTGCGCCAGCCAGCGCCAGAAAGAACAGCGCCATCCACAAGCTGCTGACCAGTCCAAAAACGATAATCGCTGCTCCCCAGATTGCCGCCGCAATCGTCACCGCCAATCCATGCCGATTGATTCTGTTTGTCCAGCCCGAAGTTAACGAAACGACAAGCGCCCCGACGGCAGGCATGGCGTAAAACAAACCGACCGAAGCCCCACCAAAACTTTCCGCAATCGCCGGAAACAAGGCGATGGGCATTCCGAAAAACATGGCGTTGATGTCTATCAGATAAGTCCCCAATAGTTCCTGCCGGCTGCCAGCGTATTTCAAACCGTTGATGACGGATTGAAGGTTCGGTCGTTCGTCTTGGTCAAATCTGGCTGGCATGGCTCTGGGGCGAAGCAGAATCAGCGCCACGATTGAAATAATGAATGTCGCCGCATCAATGGCAAAAGCGACGGCTGCGCCAAAGCCTGTGGCGATCAGTCCGGCCAGCGCCGGGCCGACGATAAAGCTGAACCCGTAACGAAACATGCCCAGCGACGCAACGGCGGGGATTTGTTCCGGTTTGACCAGTTGCGGCGTCATGGCTTCCATCGCGGGGCGATGCACACCGTTCAAGGCCGCAAACAGCGCTGCGATCACAAACAATACCCACGCGCGTGGTTGCGGCAGCAAAGCATTCGCCACCAGCAAACCGCAGCAAATCACCAGGCCGGTTTCGGCAATGACAATCAATCGTCGCCGGTCAATGAAATCTGCCAGCGCTCCGCCGACAAAGGCCATAACAAGCATGGGCGCGAATTCGGCCACGCCCAGCATTCCCACCGCGAAATTGGATTTCGTCAGTTGGTACATCTGCCAGGGCAACACCACGTAACTGATGGACGAACCGAATGCGGAAACGAATTGCCCGATGTACAGCAGCCGGAAATCGCGCGACGTGCGCAGCGGCGTCAGATCAATTGCCAGCGCGCTGAAAATGCTTCGTTTGTTTGCGGTAGAGTTGTTTGGGGATTCGGGATGGTCAGCCATTATTCGTTTACAGTGCGGCGCACGGGTTTGCCGTGTCCGGGCAAATAGGATTCGCCGTTACGAATCGCCAATTGGCCTTCGACAACGACGTGTTCGATGCCTTTGGGAAATTGCCTGGAGTCTTCAAAAGTCGCGCAGTCAATCACACGTTGAGGATCGAAAACGACCAGGTTGGCCTGAAAACCGTCCTGGATTTTTCCGTGGTAACGAAGCTGGAAGGTTTCCGCCGCCAGGCTGGACATCTTGCGAACGGCTTCCGGCAAAGAAATCAAATTTTGTTCTCGAACATAGCGCCCTAAGATGCGCGGATACGTCCCATAAGCGCGCGGATGCGGTTTGCCGCCAAGCAAACCGTCCGTGCAAACATTGACGTAAGGCTGCTGCATGATTTTGCAAACGACATCTTCCGACTGACTGAAGGAAATCATTCCAACGCCCATTCGCTCCGCCAGCAACATATCAAAGGCAAATTCGACGGCGTCCGCTTCGCTCACTTTGTCGGTTTGGTTTCTTAAGCCGGCAGCTTGCGACAAGTTTTTGCCCAAATATTCCGGGCGATTGCCCGAAGGAATATCCGGGATGACGATACCTTCCGGCCCAGACCATTTCCAGAAGTTGTCCCAATGGGACGGCGAGCGGTCAAGCATCTCGGCGCGCATTTTGACGCGTTCTTCATTGCTGGCCAGCCGTTTCAAGGTTTCTTCGACGCCGCCAGCGTGCGCCCACGGCGGCAGAATCGCTCCCAGCATTGTCGAACCGGCGATGTACGGATATTGATCCGCTGTAACGCGCACACCTTCAGTTTGCGCCTGCTTGATCATTGCCAGCACGCCGTCAATCCGCGCCCAGTTTTCTCGGCCAGCAATTTTGAAATGCGAAATGTGAACGCGAACGCCGGACTGTTTGCCGACTTCGATCATTTCGGCAATGCCGTCTTCGATGAAATCGCTTTCGCTGCGCATGTGCGAAACGAAAATGCCGTCGAATTCCACCACGGCGCGGCAAAGTTCAATCAGTTCGCTGGTGTTGGCAAAACAGCAGGGCGGATAAATCAATCCGGTTGAAAGCCCCAGCGCGCCTTCGCGCATGGATTGGCGAATCAGTTCCTGCATCGCGGCGATTTCTTCGGGGCGCGCCTGCCGATCTTCCATCCCCATCACGGCCAGTCGCACCGCGCCGTGCGGAACCAGATAGGCACAATCAATCGCTGGACGTGCCCGCTCAATCGCAGCCAGATATTCAGCGACCGATTGCCAATCCCAGGCGCGGCCCAAATCGCCGTCCAACCCGGCCAATGAACGCGCCACCGCCGGTTGATCCGCCGTGCGAATTGGCGCGACCGAAATGCCGTCCTGTCCGAAAACTTCCAGCGTGATGCCTTGGCGGACTTTCATCGGCAATTCCGGTTCCATCAGCACGCGCAAATCCGAATGGCTGTGCGTATCAATGAAGCCGGGCGCAATGACCAATCCTTTGCAGTCAAGCTCTTCCATCGCGTGCAGCGAATTCGGCGCATCAATCGCCAAAATGTAATTTCGGCGAATCGCCACGTCCGCCGGGTAAAGCCCGCGCCCCGTGCCGTCAGCAACCAATCCGTTCTTCAGAATCAAGTCAGGCATTTTCATCTTCAGTTGCCAGCGAGACGCTGGCGCTCCCAGTAATTTCAGCCTTTCACGCCGTCCATTCCGGCCAGTGCGCCGTACATTTCCGGTCGCCGGTCACGGTAAAACTGCCAATGTGTGCGGACTTCGCGAATTTCATCCAAATCCAAATCGGCCACAATCAATTCGTCTTTGTCTTCGCTGCCTTTGGCCAGAATGCGGCCATCGGGATTGCAAAAATACGAAGAGCCGAAAAACTCACCGATGTTCCAGGGAGCTTCTGTGCCAACGCGATTGATTGTGCCGACGAAATAGCCATTGGCAACGGCGTGTCCGCGTTGTTCCAGTTCCCACAAATAATCGGCGTGTCCTTTGGTCGTTGCTGAAGGAATGAAAACAATCTCCGCGCCGTTTAGTCCTAGCGCCCGCGCGCCTTCGGGAAAATGCCGGTCGTAGCAGATGTACACGCCAACGCGCGCGTACTTCGTTTCAAAGGTCGGGAAACCCAGGTTACCCGGCGTGAAATAGAACTTTTCCCAGAATCCTGGCAGACAATGCGGAATGTGCGTCTTGCGGTATTTGCCCAGGTAAGTGCCATCCGCGTCTATCACCGCCGCCGTGTTGTAATACACGCCGGCCATTTCTTCTTCATAAATCGGCGCGACAATCACCATCTGGTGTTGCTTGGCGATGTCCTGCATCAGCTTGGTCGTCGGCCCATCCGGAATGCGTTCGACGAAACCGTACCAATGCGGATTCTGTTCGGCAGGAAAGTACGGGCCATAAAAAAGCTCCTGCAAGCAGATGATCTGCACGCCCTGTTTTGCAGCATCGGCAATCATCGCGACGTGCTTATCAATCATCGCCTGTTTGATCTTTTCTATGGAGCTATCGGCTGGTTCGGCGTTGGCGGCTTGAATCAGACCGCATCTGATAATTCGTGACATTACGACTTCCTCCTAAAATTTTATCCACGAAGGCACACGAAGAATTACGAAGATGAATTCCAGCCTTCGTGGTTCTTCGTGTGCCTTCGTGGATAGATAATCTCAAACTGCGAAAGTATCAATCATCAAATATGGATCGCTCATCGGATACAGCACCGGACAAGTGCAGCCGCGCCGTTTGTATTCTTCGACCTTGGCGCGAACTTCGTCGGGCGTTCCCGTCGCCGAAATCTTCAGCACAAATTCGTCGGGCACAAACTGCATCGCCTCGTGAATCTGCTCAATGGTCGCGGGCCAGGTCAGAATGGATTGCACCTGTTTGACGATGTCTTCGCTGACGCCCGAAGCCTTGGCGATGTGGGGTTGCTGCGCCAGGTATTGCGTCAACAAAACTTTTGCCGCTTCGATGGCTTTTTTGCGGTCGTGGTCAACGGAACAGACGACCAGTTGCGGGCGGTCAATTTCGTCAAGCGAGCGTCCGGCTTTCTTCGCGCCCGCTTCCAGCAATTCCAGCGCGCGGTCGTTGTATTCGGGCGGCACGCAATAATTCAGCAGCACGCCGTCGGCGATTTCGCCGGTCAGTTCCATCATCTTGTCGCCCGTCGCGCCAATGTAAATCGGCACGTTGCGCGGTTCGCGGCGGCCATGCACCACATCCAGTTCAATGCCCGTAACATTGTGGAATTCGCCGTGAAAGGTCACGTTTTCCATCCGCAATAACCGGCGAAGCACTTCCACAGTTTCGCGCATTGCCAGCAGCGGTTTGCGCCGTTCGATGCCGACATTTTTCGCCAGCGGGTCCCACCAAGCGCCGATGCCGCAAATCATTCGATCCGGTGCCAGATCATCCAGCGTCAACCACGTCGCGGCCAGCAAGCCGATGTTGCGCGTCCAGTTGTTGATGACGCCTGCGCCAATCTTGATGCGCTCCGTTGTAGCGGCAAATGCCGCCATCGGCACAATCGCATCACGCACCAATCGGCTTTCCGCTTGCCATACAGCTTCAAAGCCTTTGCTTTCAGCGTACTGCGCGTATTTGATTCCGTCCTGCAAGGAATGCGCGTCTTGCAGATAAAGAGCGACACGGTTAGTTGACATGCTTCTATACTCCTCAGTCATTCACGATCTTCGCGCTCTATCAAGAAACTAGCGCCGGGAAATGTCATTGTTTGAGGTGCCTATTGGGCTATCAATACGATCAAATACGCCCAGGTACCCAAGGCATATCAGAGTTACTATAGCGATTAGCAAACCCACCATTACGCCTTTCCAGAAATCTTTTCTATCTGCACTCATTGGTTTCATCCTCCTTTGGATCTCCCACGATTTCCTGAATCACTGACGAAATTGAAGTGAATATAATCTGCACCATGGTTCACTCTCTCAGTCAGTTGGCTGGTAAATCACCTGTGCAAGATACGGGAATCTCCATCGATTCAACTCTTAGGCACCAAGAAACAGATCGGTCGAAACGCTAAAGAACTCAGCTAGTGCTTTCGCCTGTATTTTGCTGATCGGGCGGTGGCCATTGATGGCTTCGGATGCTCTGCCGCTCGATCCGAATAGATGTACGATGTCTTTCTGCTTCAGGCCACGAGCTTCCATTAGATGTTGCAGGATTTCGTGTGGGGCTGACGGTTCAATTGGGTAATGCTCATCCTCGTACTTTTCGACCAGCGCCGAGAGTAGGTCAAGTAGGCGTTCCTCTTCAGCCGAGATGCGGTCGCCTTTTTTAAGGAGTTTTTCGATCTGTTCAATTGCGCGGTCATATTCTGCTTCGGTGCGAACCACAGTTGGAACGGATTCCGCCAGCAGTTCCCCATATTTTCGTTTGTTGAAGCGGCGGATCTGCGTCACGCCCTCAGCTTTAGCAATCATCTTTCCATTTGCCTTTGTCATAGTCCTTATGAGTAAGGACGTGGGTCACATAAATTCTCTGATATGGGTATCTGGTTTTCACGATTAGTCTGTATTTGTTTCCGCCGATATTGAAGACTGTGCAATCGCCGACAGGATCAGCGTGCGGATAAACTTTCTGCACATCATCCAAACTTTTCCATCGCGATTTTCGACAAGTGTAATACCAACTTCTCAATGGCGTTTCCGAGTCAGGATGCCCTTGCCAGAATTTTTCAAGCTTCTTTCGGCTAATTACATTCATCTTCGTTCTCAACCCTACGCCATCATTCTCCCTGATTGGGAGATGTTGTCAATCCCTTCGTTTCCAAGCGACGACATAGGCTGAGGCAATCAGCGCGCTTCCCAACAAAAAAGCCATCTTCAAATAAAATGCCAGCCTTCTGGTCTCGGATGAATTCAATATCAGCGGCTGCGGTTGGGCATAATCACGCAGATTCACAGTTGGCTGGGTTGGCGCATCAGGCGGTTTATCAAACCACCAGCGTTCAGGAGTTGGCCATTGTTCGTCTTTGGAAAAGATTCGGCTTTGAAGCAGTTTCAGGTTGAATCGCGGATGATTGAACCGAGGGTCGTAGAGAAAATTTTCGATTGTTGAATTTCCGCTATTGCTGGCAGCTTTATGAAGCTTGCCGTAATAAAAAATGCTGCCGAGGGCCGACACCGTCAATCCAAAGGCCGCTGCGGCGGCGAGCAGCATTTTCCATTTCCATTGCAGGTGGGCAACGCGCAATGCAGCAGCCAAACATAAAACCAGCGGAGCCACGGCGGTGTGCAGATAACGCGGTCCCCAGACTTCATCCTGCCAGGGAATCAGCAATGACAAGCTGCAAGCTGATCCTGCCAGCACCAGCAAAGAAAAAAACGCCAGTTGGGGAGCAACGCGAAATGTCTTTCGATTGGTAAACAAGCCCGCCACAGCAAGCGGAGCAAAAAAGATCAGCCCTTTGTTCAACGAGAAAAATTGCGACCACAAATTCATCAGAAATGTTAATGGCGATTCGATCAGCACATTGCGAAACACATAGCCCAGCAACGATCCATGTTGATCCCAATACGCTGCGCGGGAAAAACTCCCCAGCCAGTAAAACGCCAGAATCATCAAAACCAGGCTGGTGGCTTTGCGCCATTCATGTTTTAACGCGGCCCAGATTGCCGAATAGTTTTCCCAGTCTCGCCAGAAAAAACTGGCGACCAGAAAGCCAATCGCAGGCAACAGAAAAAATCCATTGGATTTGGCGCTGGCGGCGACGCCTGCGGCAAATCCAAGGACCAATGTGCGGGGCCATGTCGGGCGCTGTTCATAATTCAGCGCAATAAATCCAGCCAGCAAAAGAAACAGCGATTGTGTGGTTTCCAGCCCAATGTATGCGTACGGCCACAACATGGTGGCGAAACTGGCAGCCAAAGCGCTGGCAATAGAAATTTTCCAGCTTCCGGTTAGGCGTTTGCTCCAGCGCAGGATGATTGTGCTGATCAGCGAAGTGAACAAAATAGGCTGTGAAGCCATCAGGCGATCCGCCCAAAATGGATTTGGGCCAAAGAAAAATTGTTGGGCCAGCAAAAAGGGAACTTCAAAAAACATCTCGACTGCGCCGTGTCTTGGCCAATTGATCGGCGACTGGTTGCTGTTCCCTTTAATCCAGGCCAGCAGGTGGGAAGTGATTTGCTCCGCAGCCTGCATGTTTTCGCCCATATACCCCATTCCAGCGATGGCCATCGGCGAAAACGACAGGTAAATCAGAAAAACTCCCAGAAACCACAGCGCACAAATTTTGTGTTCAATCAAAAAAATACTGGGCGATGGCTTTGTCGTCCTCAGTGCATTTGAAAATAACATTGAAACAACCCCTTAACTTTTGGGAACAGGATCGGAATCCAAACGATGGCGGATCGCTTTAAGCTGAATGGCAGGGATCAGTATTGGCGGACGATCCCGTTATCCAATTTATATCTTTACTTTTGAGATTTTTCCCGGCTGGACATTTACTTTGAATGCCTTTCAGGTTTGGTTTGGGCAACGAACATTTTGGCCCGCTTGAGAGAAGCTATGACGAGGAAAGGTCTGAAAAAGTTTCTACTGGGTTCAATGTGACTGCCCTTTTTCAAAGTTGAAACATCAACCCCGTCATAAGATACTTCGCCAGCATTTCTGAACATCAAACCCGAATTCAAACTTTTCGAAAAAGGATGGGAGCGACTATGGCTGACCCGATTTTGATCGCGAAAGACAGCGAAGACATTTACCTATTGCCGAAGATGGCAAACCGGCATGGATTGATTGCCGGAGCAACAGGAACCGGCAAAAGCGTGACTTTGCGCGTGATGGCCGAAGCTTTTGCCAAGCTGGGCATTCCAGTATTTATGGCCGACGTGAAAGGCGATTTGGCCGGAATTTGCCAACCGGGCGGCGACAATCCAAAAGTTGCGGAGCGCGCAGCGCAATTCGGTTTCAGCGATTTTGGCTACACGGCGTTTCCAGTAATGTTTTGGGATGTGTTTGGCGAACAAGGGCATCCGCTGCGCACGACCATTTCCGAAATGGGGCCGGTGCTGCTGACCCGCATTCTGAACCTGAACGACACACAGGGCGGAGTGCTTTCGCTGGTGTTCAAGGTCGCCGATGACAATGGATTATTGCTGCTTGATCTGAAAGACCTGCGCTCAATGCTGCAATTTGTCGCTGAAAACGCCAAATCGCTGACCACCGAATACGGCAATGTTTCCGCCGCCAGCGTTGGAGCCATTCAGCGCCGATTGCTGGAACTGGAACAGCAGGGCGGCGATAAATTCCTGGGTGAACCGGCGCTGAACATGGACGACATGATGCAAACCGGCGACAACGGCTACGGCTTTATCAATATTCTGGCTGCCGATAAATTGATGCAAGCGCCGAAGTTATACGCGACGTTTTTGCTTTGGATGCTGTCGGAACTTTACGAAAACCTGCCCGAAGTCGGCGATCTGGATAAACCCAAGATGGTTTTCTT
>CAYLJQ010000132.1:0-12875 GCA_964383955.1 uncultured Heliomicrobium sp.
TTTACTACCTAACTAAATACTTAAAACTATATTTTTCCAGCAGTGATAGTAGAGACTGTGGAAAAGTGGAAAACAAAGCTAACGGTTTGTTTCACTGGCATTTATGCCGAATCCCGTCTGTGGAAAACTGTTGTTGTCCAACTGCCGCAGTTGCGGAGAATTTCTGTGGAAAACTTTGTCAGGGAAATTTCCCCTGTGATATACACAAACATTAACAGTGATTCACATGCGAAGAGGAACAGAATATTGTGAAAAAGCAGTTAAGTCTATTTGCAGCTAGCAATTAGTCTGTTGATAACCGTGTGTATGTTGTCTTTCTTCTCATCCTGCAGCTTCTGGATTTTTTTGACGCTGCTCATGACGGTCGAATGGTCTTTGTCGCCGAACTCCTTCCCTATTTTCTTGTACGGAGAGTTGGTCAACGTTCGGCACAGGTACATTGCGACCTGGCGCGGAAAGACGATTTCTTCTTTTTGCGACTCTGATTTCAATTCCGAAACTTTCAGTTTGAAATGCCCGGCAACGATCTTTTGAATCTTTTCTATGGTGACGGGCGGTTCATCTTCTTCGATGATGTGCTTGATTGCTTCCTGAGCCAGGGCCTGATTGATCGGATCGCCTTTGAGTGACGAAAGCGCCGCCAGCCTCAGCAGCGAACCTTCCAGTTGGCGTATGTTCGATTTGATCTTTTTGGCAATGTACATCGCCACATCTTCAGGCAGGCTGATCTTTTCAATTTCTGCTTTTTTGCGCAGGATCGCGACTTTGGTTTCAATGTCCGGCGGCTCTATGTCCGCAATCAATCCCCATTCAAACCGGGAATGTAGCCGTTCTTCCAGCTCCGGAATTTCCTTCGGCGGGCAATCCGCCGAAATGATGATCTGTTTTTGACTTTCGTAGAGCGTGTTGAAGGTGTGAAAGAACTCTTCCTGCGTGCTTTTTTTACCGGCGATGAACTGAATGTCGTCCACCAGCAGGATGTCCACAGAGCGCCGATACCGATCGCGAAAGGCGATCATGTTGTTATAGCGAATGGCGCTGATCAATTCGTGTGTGAACTGTTCCGAAGAGACGTAACACAACCGCAAGTGCCGGTATTTTTCTTTCAGGCGATGACCAATGGCGTTCATCAAGTGCGTTTTGCCAAGCCCGACGCCGCCATAGATAAAAAGCGGATTGTAGGCTTTCGACGGTTCATCAGCCACAGCCATTGCCGCTGCATGAGCGAATTTGTTGCTTCCACCAACCACAAACGTGTCAAACGTGTATTTCTGATTCAGGTGCGTTTCGGTCAAATCTACGTCAGCCAATCTTGGGGAAGAAACGGAGGCAGTTGAAAAATACTGTCGCGAAGATGCCGTCGCTGCCACAGCAGCAGGCGGCGTGGGGATCGAATCCGATTTCACTGCCGGTCTGGATTCGCCCTGGTGGGACGCAGATTCGGATGACGATTCAAAGACAATTGAATAATCTGCAATGCCAACTTCTTCCAATGATTCTTCCAGCAGATCGCGGTAATTGTTCAGAATGTAGTCTTCAAAGACGATGTCCGGGACTTTGACTCTCAACGTTAATCCATCCAGACTCAGCAGTGACGTCGGCTTAAACCACGTCGCAAAACTGATGTGGTTCAACCTTGTCTCAACTGCCGAAAGGACTGAATCCCAGATGTTTTCGTTCATAAACAATACCTAGCCAAAGTCAGAATCGCGTTCGATACCGACTCTCGCTAATCTTTTTGGAGGTTTCCTGACAACGGAAGGGCTGCGAGTATACAGATCGAAAAATCGTTTGCAAGGATTCCATTTTCATCCTTTAACGAGCAGTTCATAATGCTTTTCCGTATCACTTCATCAGTCGGAGGAAACCGAAATGCCGTTGGCAAACGAGCTGTCTTTGATGGACGCAACCGCGCAGGCTGACTTGGTTCGCAACAGGCAAATCAGCCCGCTGGAGCTTGTCGAAGCCGTGATTGCGCTGATCGAACAGGTCAATCCTAAGATCAATGCCGTTGTCACCAAAATGTACGACCAGGCGCGCGAAGTTGCCAAAAATGAAATCCCTCAAGGCGCATTTGCCGGCGTCCCCTTTCTGCTGAAAGACCTGCAAGCGGCCTACGAAGGTGTGCCAATGACCATGGGGTCAAGGTTTCTGAAAGGCTTCAAGCCAAACGGAGACAGCGAACTGGTCAAACGGTACAAACGCGCCGGATTGATTGTCATCGGAAAAACCAACACGCCGGAGTTCGGCATTTTCCCCACTACGGAACCGGAACTTTTCGGCCCGACGCGCAACCCCTGGGATTTGACGCGAATGGTTGGTGGTTCCAGCGGAGGTTCCGCCGCGGCAGTCGCATCCGGAATCGTTCCAATAGCACATGCCAACGACGGAGGCGGTTCGATTCGCATTCCGGCTTCATGTTGCGGAGTTTTTGGGTTGAAACCTACGCGCGGACGCAATCCGCTTGGCCCGCATTTCGGAGACGTTTTCAGCGGCTTGATTGCTGAACACGCGGTCACTCGTTCGGTCAGAGACAGCGCCGCTTTGCTGGATGCAACTGCGGGATATGATCTTGGCGATCCGTATATTGCTCCGTTGCCAGCGCGACCTTTTGTTCAAGAAGCAGGCGCTGACCCTGGACGCTTGCGCATCGCTTTCACGACAACGCCGATCAATGGCGCTGAAGTTCACGCCGACTGTGTTGCCGCAGTTCACGATGCCGCGAAACTCTGCGAACAGCTTGGCCACACCGTCACCGAAGCCGCTCCACAGCTAAACGGAGAAATGATCGGCAAGGCCTTTATGACGATCTGGTCGGCAGGAAATGCGTGGACGGCTGACAGTTTGTCGTTCGCTGTGGGCCGCAAACCAACGCAGGAAGATTTTGAACCGGCGACCTGGGCATTGATGGAAATGGGCAGACGAAGAACTGCGCCGGATTATTTGCTGGCAGTGCAGATGCTGCAAATCTTCGCTCGGCAGGTCGCAAAGTTTATGCAGCAGTATGATGTTTGGCTTACGCCCACACTTGCTGAACCTCCGTTGCTGCTCGGCAGTTTTGCTTCACCAGCGGAAAACCCGATGGCTGGAATGCGGCGATCAGGACAGTTCGCTCCGTTCACGCCTATCGTCAATGCGACAGGTCAACCAGCGATGTCAGTTCCCTTGTTCTGGAACGCCGAAGGTTTACCGGTTGGCACGCACTTTATTGCTCGTTATGGCGACGAAGCGACATTGTTCAGATTGGCCGCACAGCTTGAATCGGCTCGTCCGTGGGCGAATCGTCATCCGCCAGTTTCAGTTTGAGGAGATTTGGAAATGAGTGAGAAAAACATTGCGCCCTATGGTTCGTGGCGCTCGCCGATCACGTCCGATTTGATTGTTGCCGGAACCGTCCGGCTGGGCCAGGTGGAAGTGGACGGCGAAGATGTTTACTGGATCGAAGGCCGTCCGGCAGAAAAAGGCCGCAACGTTATCGTCAAGTGTTCCGCTGATGACAAAACCGTGGATTTGATTCCGTCACCATTCAACGCGCGAACGTTGGTTAATGAATATGGTGGCGGCAGCTTTACGGTCAGCAATGGCGAAGTCTTCTTTTCCAACTTTGCGGATCAGCGGCTTTATCGAGTCGCGCCGGATGGGGAACCGCAAACCGTCACTTCAGAATCGAAGTTTCGTTACGCCGACGGCTTTGTTGATCGGCGACGGAATCGTTTTATCTGCGTCCGCGAAGATCATTCTGTTGCGGGACGGGAAGCCGTGACCACTCTTGTAGCGATTGATCTGAAAAGCGGAGAGCAAATAATTCTTGCTGAAGGAAATGATTTTTACTCCTCACCTCGGCTAAGTCCTGATGGCAGTCAGCTAGCCTGGCTGGCGTGGAATCATCCGAATATGCCCTGGGACGGTTCAGAGCTTTGGCTGGCGGATGTCAATGAAGACGGTTCGTTGACCAAGAAAACTTTGGTTGCTGGAAGCGCCAGCGAATCCATTTTTCAGCCGGAATGGTCGCCTGCTGGCGGACTGTATTTTGTTTCGGATCGCAGCAACTGGTGGAACCTGTATCGCTGGCGCGCTGGCACGGTCGAAGCAGTTTTCCCGATGCAGGCCGAATTCGGATTGCCGCATTGGGTTTTCGGAATGTCCACTTACGGGTTCGTTTCGGCGAAGCAGATTGTTTGCGCTTACATTCAACAAGGATTTTCCCGGCTGGCGCTGGTTGAAATTGAAAGTGGCCAAATTGAGACCGTCGAATCCCCTTTCACCCAAATTGACGGAATTCGTTGCGAATCGGGGAAGGCTGTCTTTTTCGCGGGCTCGCCAAACGTACCTTCGGCAATTGTCCGCTTCGATCCGGCGACACGGCAGTTTGAAACTTTACGTCGTTCCAGCGAACTGGCGATTGACGCTGATTACGTTTCTGCGCCACAAGCGGTCGAATTCCCGACCGAAAATAATTTGACCGCGCACGGTTTCTTTTACCCACCACAAAACAAAGATTACGCCGCGCCGGTTAATCAACTTCCACCACTGCTCGTCATGATTCACGGCGGGCCGACTGCCGCGGCTTCTCCAACTTTGAAGCTCGGCATTCAATTCTGGACTTCGCGCGGGGTCGCTGTTTTAGATGTAAACTACGGCGGTAGCACAGGTTATGGACGAGATTATCGCGAACGGTTGAAAGGGAATTGGGGCATTGTTGACGTGGACGATTGCGTAAACGGCGCACGTTTTTTAGCCGAACAGGGGTTGGTTGACGGCAATCGGCTGGCTATTACAGGCGGCAGCGCTGGCGGTTACACCGTTCTGTGTGCTCTGGCCTTCCGCGATGTGTTCAAAGCCGGAGCCAGTCATTACGGCGTCAGCGATTTGGCTGCGCTGGAAATTGACACGCATAAGTTCGAATCGCGCTACACCCACAGTCTGGTTGCGCCGTACCCGGAACGCGCAGACCTTTACCGCGAACGTTCGCCCATTCATCACACCGACAAACTGAATGCGCCGGTGATTTTCTTTCAAGGCTTGGAGGACAAAGTCGTTCCGCCGAATCAGTCGGAAATGATGGTCGAAGCCTTGCGGCGAAAGAAGTTGCCTGTTGCTTATGTCACCTTTGAAGGCGAACAGCATGGATTTCGGCAGGCGGCGAACATCAAACGCGCGCTGGACGGTGAATTGTATTTTTATTCGCGCATTTTCGGTTTTGAGCTGGCCGAATCTGTAGAGCCTGTTCCGATAGAAAATCTGAAGTAAGCAAAAACATCCACGAAGGAACACGAAGCAGCACGAAGGCGCGCAGGTAGGGCAGGTTTTCCAACCTGCCCGAACCTCGCGCGAATAGATTACTGGCTGACTGGACTATTTACATTTACTACTTGGGCAGGTTGGAAAACCTGCCCTACACAAATAGCCTTCGTGCTTCTTCGTGTGTCTTCGTGGAAAGAAAAAGAAAACCAGCTTTCTCCATCATCTGATCACCTGGAAACCGACGAAAATCTTATCGTGCGAGTGGCGCAGGGAGATATTCGTGCGTTTGAACTGCTGGTCACGCGCTATCAGAAACAGGCGTTGCGGGCGGCGCAGCGGTTCGTTTTTGACCAGCAGGAAGCCGAAGACCTGGCACAGGAAGCCTTCCTGATCGTGTTTCGCAAAGCGCACAAATACGAACCCAAAGCGTCGTTCAAGACCTGGTTTTTCACGATCTTGCTGAATCTTTGTCGCAACGCCGCTAAAAAGAAGAAACCGATCTATATGGACTTCGGCTCACCCGGAGCCGATTTGATTGGTAACGACGATCCCACAGGAAAATTCGACCGCCAGCAATTACAAAACGCATTGGCGAAAGCCATCCACAAGCTGCCTGAAAATCAGCGAGCGGCTTTTATCCTGTGTCACTATGAAAATTTCAGCTATGCCGAAGCCGCGCGCAGCCTGGGCGTTTCGGTCAAAGCCGTGGAATCGCTGCTGGTTCGCGCCAAACGTGCCTTGCGCGGGCAGTTGGAATGGCTGATCAAAAAAACTTCCGGCTGAGCGCAGGGTTTTCCCGGCCCAGTTGTATAAACAACCGATACCTATGACTTACTCAAACAATCCAAATAAACATTCAGAAATTTCGGCAGAAATTTCGGCTGAATTTTCAGAAGAAGATTTCGACCGTTTGCTGCGTCAGGTTGATGATTGGCATGGCGACGCTCCCGGTTTGGTGGTGCCGCCGCATTTTGTTGCCCGCGTTACCGCCAGAGCAAAAGCGGAATCCGCCGCAAGGGAGCGCAAATCAGTTTGGAACTGGTTTGTGGATTTCAGTATGCCGGTGCGCGTGGCGGCGGTGTCGGCATTGTTGCTGGCAAGCTGGGGAGGCGTTCGCGCCGGGTTGGTCATCACCGACTTGATGAATTCCGGGAAGAAAGCCGAGCCGGTGGCGCATATTGAAATTGCTCCGGCGGAACAATCGCTGGTGCAGTTGGTTCGCGGCGAAGCGGCGGCTGTTGCAGGAACAGCTAGTCAAAAGCCGGGAGAGCCGCAATGAAAAGAAATCTTTTTCATCTGGGATTTATCCTCTCCGTTATTTTCAATCTGGCTGCCGCGGGAGCGGTCATTTATGGTTTGACCACAACCAAATCCGCCGCCAGCAAAAACGTGGATATGTTTGCCGCTTACGAGCGCCTGAATCTGACCGAAGAGCAGAAAAAGACGTTTGGCGAACATTACGTGGACATCATTCGCCGCATTACCGAGGCGCAAAAGCTTTACAAAACAAAATGGGCGGAAGTGGTTGAATTGGTTTCCCAGCCAAATCCTGACTGGAAGTTGATCGAAGCAAAACAAAAGGAAATTTTGGACACCAGCAGGGAAACGCAGTCCATGATTTTTCATCGCTGGGATGGCGTGAAAACCTATATGACGCCGGAACAGCAAAAAGTCTTTTACGAAATTCTGCGCGACCGAATCAATTCCGGCGAAATGTCCGGCGATGTCAAAAACGTAAAAGAAATGTTGAATCGCCAATCGGCGAAGCCTTAATTTCTAAGCTTAAAAACAACGCCAGACTTTGCGTCCGGCAGAATCACACCATAGGAGAACAACGTATGAAACGACGCTATGCCCTTTTGCTGGCATTGGCACTTTGTTTATCGGCTCTGTTCGTTGCGCAACGCAAAGGCGATGCGAAAGAAACAGTTCCGGCAGCGGCAACCGCAACATTCACTAAAGATGTCGCGCCGATTCTGTATGCCAAATGCGCCACATGCCATCATCCCGGCGAAGCCGCGCCAATGTCTTTGTTGAATTACAAAGAAGTCCGTCCCTGGGCGAAATCCATCCGCGAAAAAGTGGTCAGCCGCGAAATGCCGCCCTGGTATGCCGATCCGAATCACGGCGAATTCCTCAATGATTCTCGCCTGACGCAAGCGCAGATTGACACCATCACCAACTGGGTCGCCGGCGGCGCAAAAGAAGGCGACGCGAAAGATTTGCCCGCGCAGCCGAAGTTTTCCGACACAGGTTGGACGTTTGGCCAGCCGGATGTTGTTTTGGAAATGACCGAAGAAGCTTCGATTCCAGCCGACGGCACGATTCCTTACAGGTATTACGCCATTCCGACGAATTTTACCGAAGACAAATTCGTGCAGTTTGCCGAAATCAAGCGCGGCGAACGCAGCGTCGTTCACCACGTTATTGTCAGCGTGCGCGATCCTAAAAATGGTCCTGTGCCTGCGGCGGGAGAAATCCGCGCGAACACGCAGCGCGTGAACCCCGAAGCCGCCGGACAGCAGCGCAATCAACAGCAGCGTCGCGCTGCGAATCAAGACGCGATGTTGGTCGGTTGGGCGCCGGGAATGGATCCTCTGACGCTTCAAGCGGGCAACGCCAAACTGATTGGCAAAGGCTCCGTGCTGGTGTTCCAAATGCACTACACCGCGACTGGCGTCGCGGCAAAGGACAAGACCAAGATCGGGTTGTGGTTTGCCAAAAAGCCTGTTGAAAAACAGATGATTACGCGCGGCGTGACGGTTGATCCGTACAAATTGGTCATTCCTCCGGGCGATGCGAATTTCGAATCGCGCTCTTCACACACTTTCACCGAAGACGTTCACCTGTATATGTTCATGCCGCATATGCATGTTCGCGGCAAGGATTTTGAATACAAATTGGTTTATCCGGACGGCAAGGAAAAGATTCTGCTCAAGGTGCCGAAGTATGATTTCAACTGGCAGCTCACCTACTTCGTCAAGGAACCAATTGCCGTCCCGAAGGGAAGCCGCATAGAATGCGTTGCGCACCACGACAATTCTGCCAACAACAAATTCAATCCTGATCCGAGCATCACCGTCCGCTGGGGCGATCAAACATGGGAAGAGATGATGATCGGTTGGATTGATTACACCATTGACAGTCAGAATTTGCGATTGGCGCAGTCCGCGTCGAACTAGTCGTCAAATCAAAATCGCAGGATAGGGATTCACAGGATTCTTCAGGAAAATCATTCTGAGCAATCCTGTGAATCCTCTTTCCGCCTTCTCTCAACTAAGGAGCAAATCAATGTGGATTCCTAAAGCAGTACGCGACCTGAAAAAAGGCGTTGATTCGCCGATGCCAACGCAAGTTGTTTCGAATGAAGAGTTTATTCCTCGTCCGCAAAGTGAGCCTCAGAAGCAAGTTGAACATTTGATCGGAGAACTTTCCGAAGTCCGCGCCAAAAAGCTGGGCATGCAACGCCGCGACTTTATGCGAACTTCAATGGGATTGGCGACCTGCTTCCTGGCGTCGAACCAGGTTTTCGGCAAAAACTGGGAAGTAGACGACGTGGAAACCTGGGAAGAGGCAGCGATTGACGAGAAATGGCCCAAGAACGAGTATTTCATTATTGACGTGCAGGCGCATTTCACCAATGGCGCGCCGGTTGGCGGTTTCCGCACCATGGAGTTTGTCAAAAACATGGGATTCGATCTGAAAAATGATGCGGAATCCTATGGCTTCAGGAACTTCGTCAAGGAAATGTTCTTTGACAGCGAAACCATGATGGTGGTGATTTCCGGCGTGCCGGGCAAAGAGTTACTGCGCGATGCCAATGGCAAAGTTTTGATTGATGCGGAACGCACTCCGGGAATTTCCGGCAAAGTGTTGCCAAGCTGGGTGATGTCCAAGGCGCGTAAACAGATCAATGAAATTGCTGGTTCGCAGCGCGCCTTGAATCAGGGCAATCTGGCGCCGAATCATTACTGGGACAAAGTCAAAAACCAGATGAACAAGGCTGAATTGATCGAACAAATGGAACGCGAGATCAAGGAATACGGCATCAGTTCCTGGAAATGGTATTGCCACACTGACCCCGCGCAGACTGGCAATGGATTCCAACTGGATGACGAAAACGCGCAGTTTTTCATCGAAGAATCGCGCAAGCGTGGCGTACGGTTGATCAGCACGCACAAAGGTTATTCTTATCAATCGCGCACACTCGGTCATCTGGCAAATCCGAAAGATGTAGAGAAGGCTGCGCTGCGCAATCCTGACTTCAACTTTGTCGTGTACCACTCGGCCATCAAGCACGGTTCAAACGAAGCCAACTGGAAAGAATCGAATCAGTATGATCCTGAAACTGGTGATTTCTTATGGCATTCGGTGCTGATGGACATCAAAAAGCGCAATCCGAAGATGAACAACGTATATTGTGAAATCGGCAGCTTTTTCAACACGTTGTCGGTGATTGATCCCGTGATGGCCGCGCACGGTCTGGGCAAAAACATCAAGTATTACGGTTCGGATCACGTTGTTTGGGGAACGGACTGTTTGTGGTGGGGATCGCCGCAATGGGGAATTGACGCCTTGAAGCGCTTCCAGATTTCGGACCAGATGTGCGAGAAGTTCGGCTACAAGAAGATCACCAAGGAAGACAAGGCGAAAATTTTTGGTTTGAACGCCGCCAAACTTTACAAGGTGGATGTCAAAGCCAAGCGAAACGCCTTGCCGGCAGATGCCCTGGATAAGATGAAAATCGCTTATCAGCAAAATGGCGGTCAGCCGACCAGCACCGCAATGGGCTGGGTTCGCGCGAACGACTAATTTCACAAAACACATAGCCGGGATTGTTCGGATTTTGCTTTCTGCAACTTCCGGACAATCCCGCAACTTCCGTCCGCTCTTTAGCTTTCATACGCACCACAAGGAGAAATTTCAATGCGACGATCAGTAATTGTCGGAACGGCTTTGCTGCTTGTTCAGCTTCTGGCTGTTTCCGCGCTGGCTCAGGCAAAACTGGAAGGCCGCTGGGTCGGCAAGGTCAAATCCATTCAAGGTGAACGCGACGCCAACGCCACAATCAAAAAAGAAGGGGACAACTATACCGGCACAATTTCCGGCATTCGTCCCGGTCAGGATGTCACGCTGAAAGACATCAAGCTGGATGGGGACAAAGTGACGGCAATTGCTGAGGTTGAAACCCCAATGGCGACCATCATCATCAACTACAAATTCACGCTCACTGGCGACAATTTGAACGGGCAAGGATCTTTGGATTTCAACGGCAATGCCTTCAGTTTCGATGTCGAGTTGAAACGGGATGCCGCTGGCGCAGCGCCCGCAACAGGAAGCGGCGCGTCAAGCAGCGGCGCGGCCTCTCAAGCGCCAGCTCCGCGTCAGCAACGCGCGAACGTTGAACAGCCGCAACAGAAACAATCCATTGATTATTTCGTCGGCAAATGGAGTTTCAAATTCATTGGGCGCGAAAGCGCCCTGGCAGCGGCTCCGCGCGAAGGCACTGTCGCTTTCACCAAACGAGCCGATGGCAAATCGGTTGATGGCGTGGTTGCCGGAACCGCGGATGGCAAACCCTACAAAGACACTTTGGTTCTGACTTTTGATGAAGCCAGCAAGATGTTGTCAGCTTCTGAAAAACTGGCCAGCGGTATTCAGGTTAATGGCACGGGCGATTGGACCAGTCCGATCTCTATTCGCTTTGCTCCAATTTCGATCAATGCCAAAGGACAGAAACTGCAATTGCGCCGCACGATTTCCATCATTGCCGCGCATTCCTTTTCTGTGACTGACGAACTGTCAGAAGATGGCGGCCCGTTCGTTCGTTTAGGCAATGCAGTTTATTCCAAAACTCAGTAACCGCTTGGGAGTTCCGCACTTCGGTTGCCAACAAAGGGGCAAATCAGTGATTGCGGAACTTTCTTCTTTTCCATGGAGAGGTGTTGAATGAAACGCATTCGATTTGCGGTTTTGATTTTAGCCGGTTGTTTGGCTGTCGCTGTCGTTGGAATTTCCGTTAGCAAAGCCAGTGGCGAAAAGGCTTCAGCGCCCGTCACGCCGACTTTTACGAAAGACATCGCGCCGATCTTTTTCAAGAATTGCGCTGAATGTCACCGTCCCGGAGAGGTCGCGCCGATGTCGCTGATGAACTACAAGGAAGTTCGTCCGTGGGCAAAAGCGATCCGGGAAAAAATTGTCAGCAAGGAAATGCCGCCGTGGCATGCCGATCCGGCGCATGGCCAATGGACGAATGACAAGCGAATGTCGCAAAAAGACATTGATACCATTGTGGCCTGGGTTGATGGTGGCACCAAAGAAGGCGACCCGAAAGAAATGCCCGCCGCTCCGAAATTTGCCAAAGGCTGGCAGATTGGCGAACCGGACATCACCTTCCAAATGCCCGAAGAATTCACGGTTCCGGCGGAAGGAACAGTGCCGTATATGTACTTCACCGTTCCAAGCGGATTTACCGAAGACAAATACGTTGCCGCTATGGAAGCGCGCGCCGGTGATCTGTCCGTTGTTCACCACATCGTGGTTTACGTCCGCGATCCAAAAGGACAAGCGCCGAAAAAACAGGACATCGGAACGGGATTGCTGGGAGCGTTATCACCAGGCAACACGCCTTTTGTCGCTCAGCCGGGAACTGCCAAGCTGATCAAAGCCGGTTCGCAAATCGTTTTCCAAATGCATTACACGCCCAGCGGCAAAGCGACCAAGGATCGTTCGATCATCGGTTTGAAATTTGCCAAAGGTCCTGTTGATAAAGTGATCACAACGACTGCGGCTTGGGACACACGTTTTGTCATTCCACCGAATGCTGAAAACCACGAAGTCCGCGCAACTTACACCGCCGAAGAAGATTTGGACATCATCAGCCTGATGCCGCACATGCACCTGCGCGGCAAAGACTACAAATACATTGCGCATTACCCGGATGGCCGCCAGGAAGTTCTATTATCTGTTCCGCGCTACGATTTTGGCTGGCAGGTTTACTACTATCCGACCAAGCCTTTGCGAATGCCGAAAGGGACAAAGATCGAGGCCATCGCTCATTACGACAATTCAACCAAAAATCCGGTCAACCCAGACCCGAACAAAGCGGTTCGATTCGGCGAGCAGACGTGGGAAGAGATGATGAATGGATTCTTTGACTTTGTTCCTGTCAATCAACCCTCAAAACCGGCAGCTTCGGGAAGTAGCGGTTCGAAATAAGAAATTGCAGGCGAGTGGTGTTTTGAAATAGCTCCCACTCGCCCGTTTATAACCTCAGACTTCACAGCCACCCCTTTAAACTGTAGGAGGGGAATGTGCGCTTTAGAGTTAATTTGATCGCGGTATTGCTGTTGCTGGCATTGACGAGTTGCGCGTACAAGATGCGTCCAGCAGGAGTGTTTTATAAGTCCTTTACACTGCCGGATCACGTCATCAAGTCATCAGCGCCGCAGCTTCAGCACTTACAAACAGGTTCTTCGGATGGCAGTTCTGCTGGCGACCCGACTCAACACAGGCGATCATTCCATATGATGTTTAACTTGAATGAAAAGCCAGAACATCGTTGGAACGAAGAATTGTTTATCGCCAATTTTATGTCTGCCATACAGCGTGACATTCAGGTTGCTGGATAC
>CAYLJQ010000133.1:0-12695 GCA_964383955.1 uncultured Heliomicrobium sp.
CTGCACACAGAAACGCAACGATTGGCCGAAAGAATTGACCCAAAGAATTGATTTGCTATGGCAAGGCTGGACGAACTGTTGGAGCGCGCCTTTCAGCTCGCCCATTTCATTCACAAAGATGAAGAAGTCGCCAAACGCATTGCGCTTCAGGCGGCTGAAAAACTGGAAGCCGTCATGGCGGTGCAAGACAAGCGGCGTTATTACCTGCTGAGCCGCAAATCGCGGAACAAAGTTTCACTGAGCGAACTGGCGACGCTGCAACGATTGGTGTATGCCGAATCGGAATGTTACGAACGGCAGCGCGAACAATCCGGTCATTCATCAACACTGCGCCCGCGTCAGGAAGCGATGATCGTATATTTCGTCAAACATCTGGTCAGAATCACGGTGCGGCAAAATTCAATTTATGTCGCGGTGGGAATCAGCCGTTTATTGCACAATTACAAAACGCCGGACACTGCCGAACTTTGCTCCGTGATGCGGCAATCGCCGGATCGAATCCCCGACGACGATTATTTGCGAACGCTCAAAGCCAAGTTGATGCGGGAACTGAAAGAACGCTTTGGCCGAATGCTGGGCGTGACGCGCGGCCCGCGCGGCGAAGAGCGATTTCAGGCACACGAAAATTCTTTGCGGTTTGTCGCGCTGATCCACGAATGTTTGCGGCACTTTACGCCGTGGGGCACACAGTGCGTCGTGCCTGAAAAATTCGATGCGCAAACCAATGCATTGCCAGCATTGCATTTTGATGACAAGGACCCGGACGAAGAACATCCCATTGAAGCCAATCGGTTTCATGCGACGCTTGATCCGCTGTGTTTCGACAGGGTCATGACCGGGATCAGGCGTGAAGCTCCGGCCAAACGGCTGGCGGTTCCGGTGTTTCAGTTCGGCGAAGGCGATTCGGATCAAGGCAATTCTTCATCGGCTGGAAGCGATTTACCGCCCGAATTAAGCGCAGAGGATCGCCAGCGGATGAGCCAGCATCTGGAAACGCAATCCGGACGCCGCAAAACCTCTACCGCCCGCCAACTGCGTGTCCTGGTTGACGGCGAAGAGCGAGCGCGGTTGGATGCCGAGCGAAACGGTCAGGTTCGGTTCACCATTGGCGAAAGCGCTGAATTGGTGGAAGTCTGGGCGAGCGACCAGCAAGGTGAATTTCTACTGGCTGCTCACATGCTGGTGTATGAAACGAATGGCGATGCGCTGAAATCCCAACAAGCGGAATTTGCGCCTGAAAGCGGGCAGCGATTGGATTTCCTTGTTACTCCGTCGGGCAATGCTGGTGGAGCAGTTGAAGTAAATTATTATGCGGCGCGGGCTTCGGTGCTGGCGCAATTGAAAAGCTGGTTTTGGCCGGCGCAAGGCGGCTGGACCTGGCTGAAACCTGTGCTGACATATGCACTGGTGCTGGTTGCCGCCGGATTGATGATCAACCGGTTGGCGCAAAAAGATAGTGGCGGGGAAATTGTTGTCGTCGTGCCTTCGCCAAGCCCTGTCATCACTGTCACGCCAGCACCCATCGAACAGCCCAGTCCATTACTCAGCCGGTCGCCATTGTCAGCCGATACGGTTTTGACTGTGAACCTTCCAGCCAGCAAATCGTCCGGGCTTGATAATCTGGCGCGCAGCCAACGCGAAGAATGTGCCGTGACTTCGCTGCTTGCAGCCAAAAAGCTTTATGTCGAAGGTAAAGGAGCTCCGGCGTTGGCCCAACAATTCGGCGCGTCGCTCAAACAGCGGCTGCAAGCAAGTAGAAGGTTCAGCTTCACTGACAATTCCAACGAAGCCGAGGTTGCCATGAAGCTCAAGGTCGAGTCTGCCGGTCAGCGCGTCCGAGTGACGGTGAGCATCGTCAACGCCGACGGCAAAGTCATCTGGCCATTGACGCCGCGCACGCGCGCCCGTAGATATACAGGCGCTACAGAAAAAGTGATTGCCCAAGTGAGCAGCGAACTGCTCAGCGACATTCAGCAGTTAAAACCACGGTAACAGTCGAAACCGAACAGCCATCTTTCCAGGAGAAACACTATGATTTGCTCTGTGCTTCGTCCCGCAGCTTTTTTGTCCATGCGGATTTTGCTAAGGCTTGGTTTGCACACCGCTCTGACGTTCCTGCTGCCGGCAACGCCAAACGCCACCGCGCATCCTTCTTTAGCACAGAACTCACAAGGTAACGCCACGCTCGAACCGGGCAAACCCATTGAACAACAGGTGCGAGACGGGCAAAAGTACGTGTACCTGCTGCCGCTCTATGCGGGACAATACTGCCGTCTGGCTCTCGAGGCTCGCACCGTCATTTTCAGAATCAACTCGCCTGCGGGACACAACCTGTCAGCAAAGAACGGTGACCAGTTCTTTGCTGGCCAAAGCAGGATTGACTTGATTGCCACGGAGAATGGCAGCTATGTGGTTGAAATCAGCCAATTGTCCAACAAGGTTGACGGAAGGTTTACGATCAAACTGGAAGAAGCCCGACCCACCCACGAAAAAGATTCATTGCGCTTGCAAGCGCGTCAGCTTTTGGATGAAGTTGAGGCACTTGATCTGAAACTTCAACGTCGCGAAATCTATCGGCAAAGCAGCCCGAAATTGCAGCAGGCGCTTACCATATGGCAAGCGAGCGGCGATCGGTTGGGTGAGGCTGACTGCTTGTTTGCGCTTGGAGAACTCTACTTTGGGGACGAGCCATTGCAGGAAGCTGTCGGTTACTTTAATGCGGCGCTGGCGCTCTACCGCCAAGTGGGGGCACGTAAAGAAGAAGCAAAAGTGCTTTATGAATTGGCCCGGCACTATCGCAATCTGAAATATACCGAAATCGCGTTGGAACACTTCCAGCAATCACTGGCGCTTCATCGCCAACTTAATTCTCCGTTGGCAATGGCTGATACCTGTGTGGCGCTGGGTAGATTCCATCAAATGTTAGGCGAGTTTCCCAAGGCGCTCGGGTTGTACCACGAAGCAGCGCAAATCTATCGGGCTGCCGCAAACCGTAATGGGCTGGCCAATGTGCTGGAAAACCTGGGCGAAATCTATCTCGACTTTGACGATCAACGAAGAGCACTAAGTTACTACGAAGAAGCGGTATCGCTATGGTCAGTAGCAGGCAGCCCAAAAGGTTTGGGCGACACGCTGATTGCAATCGGGAAAGCACAGCTTTTTCTCGGCGCTTACCAGCGCGCCCGGGATACGCTGATCGAGGCGGTCACTGAGCTTCGAAGACAGGGCGATGTCATCAACCTGTTTGGCGCCTTTTCCCTGCTGGGGCAGACCTACCTTGCGATGGACGAAAACCAGAAAGCGGTGGACGCGGTCAACCAGGCCATCGCTATCGGCGGCTTTCGGTCTAACGATCCTCCAAGGGATGTCACAGCTTTCAACTACCTTTGCGAGGGATACGTAAGGCTTGGCGAGTATGAGCGGGCCGATGAAGCTTGCCGCGAGGCTCAGTCTCTGGGTGAAAAATCCGCCTACCTGCCTTACACCAGCATCACGCAAGGGCTGATGGCGACCATCGCCATAAAACGAGGCGACCTCACCCAGGCGCGCGCTCACTTCGAGACGGCCATCGGTCTGGCTGAAAGCTTGCGCAGCAAAGCTACGCTAGCGGCACAGCGTGCAGCTTTGTTGGGAAGCAAGCATAGGATTTATGCTGGCTATATTGAATTGCTGATGGAACTGAACCGTCGGCAACCCACCGCAAGCCATAACCAACTTGCGTTTCAAACCAGCGAGCGCGCCCGCGCCCGCAGTTTTCTTGAATCTCTCATCGAAGCTAGCGCTGATATTCGTCAGGGAGTGGAGCCTGAACTGCTCGCACGCGAAAAGAATCTGCAAAAACAGCTCGAAGCCAAAGCTGCTGAACAAACGCGCCTGCTTTCCGACAAGCATACCGAGACGCAAGCCGCAGCCATAGCCCAAACTATTCTTGAATTGAAGACCGAATACGAACGCGTCGAGTCCGAAATCAGACAGCGCAGCCCGCACTATGCCGCCTTAACTCAGCCACAGCCGCTCAGTGCCTCCGAAATCCAAAAAGAAGTTGTCGCCGATGAGGACACGCTACTGCTGGAATATGCGCTGGGCGAAGAGAAGAGCTTTCTGTGGGCGATTTCAGCGAACAGCTTCAACAGCTACGAACTGCCCAAAGGCGAAATTATCGAAAAGGCGGCGCAGCGCGTTTACGATTTGCTGACGGCTCGCAATCAAGAGGTCAGGTTCGAAGTACCCGAAGAACGCACGGCTCGAATCAAAAAAGCGGACGCCGATTTTCAAATTGCCGCCGCCAAATTAAGCCGGATGATTTTGACGCCGGTTGCTGCTGAACTTCGTCGTAAACGCCCGAAACAATTGCTGATCGTGGCGGATGGAAAATTGCAGTATGTGCCGTTTGCGGCTTTGCCGCTGCCGGTGAGGGAGGGAACGAGGGAAAGAGGAAAAGAGGGAAAGAGAGCCAATCGCGCCGTCTCTTCGTCTCTCCGTCTCTCCATCCCGCTTGTCGCCAATTACGAAATCGTCAAGCTGCCGTCGGCTTCGACGCTGGCCGTGCTTCGGCGCGAATTGAAAGACCGCAAGCTTGCGCCCAAAACGCTGGCTGTGTTTGCCGATCCGGTGTTTGAAGCGGATGACGAGCGCGTCCCCAAAGACATTCGCGACGGGTTGGAGCGCGAAAGGCAAACGCCCGCGACCGGGAAAGAAAAATCCGCACAAGCCTTCACCATGCCCGATGAATTAACGCGCGCCCTTACAAACATCGGGCTGGACGGAGGTCGCGGCAGCCTGAAGCGACTGCCTTTTTCGCGCGAAGAAGCCAATGCCATTCTGAAATTCGCCCCAGCCGACGGCAGTTTCAGCGCACTGGATTTCGACGCCAATCAGGAAACTGCCTTAAAATCGGATTTGAGCCAATACCAGTACCTACATTTCGCCACGCATGGTTTTTTGGACAACGTGACGCCGGAACTTTCCGGCCTGGTGTTGTCTGGTGTGGATGCCAAGGGACGCAATCTGGACGGGTATCTGCGAATGGTGGAAATCATCAACATGAATTTGCCCGCTGAACTGGTGGTGCTGAGCGCCTGTAAAACGGGCCTTGGCAAAGAAGTTCGCGGCGAAGGGTTGATGAGCCTGACGCGCGGATTTATGTATGCAGGCGCGGCGCGGGTGATGGTCAGTTTGTGGGATGTAAACGACAAATCCACAGCCAGTTTGATGGGCGAATTTTATCAAGGCTTGTTGCAGCAAAAGCTGCGACCGTCGGCGGCGCTGCGGGCAGCCCAGTTGAAAATGCTGAACAGCAAGCAATGGGCTGCGCCGTATTATTGGGCGGCGTTTGAACAACTCGGCGAGCCGCGATGAACTTGCAGTGCTCGCCATATACCATTCGCGGACTGGATAATGGCTCTGCCCTTATGTGCGGGGAAGTTTCATTCCCTGCCAAGTAGTGTTTTAAGTATTCAGTTTGTGTCTTTAGACTGGCCGAGCTTCTGGCGGTAACACAAATTTCCGCCGACAATCGTCGCCATAACTTCTATTTTGTTTGTCGCTTCGTGCCAGTTAAACAAAATCAGATCGGCGCGTTGGCCGATTTCGATTTTGCCGCGATCATCCAAACCGAAAAGTTGTGCCGGGTTTGACGAAGCCATTCGCAATGCGTCGTCAAGCGAAGCGTCGGAAAATTCCACGACGTTTCCAATCGCGTCGTGCATTTCCAGCGCCGAGCCAGCCAGATACGGCGTTCCTGGCAAACAGACGCGCCCGGTTTCCAGCACCTCAACATCAACATTGCCAAGTTTGTATTTGCCTGGGGGACAACCGGCGGCGGCGATGGCGTCTGTAACCAAGACGCTTCGTGCGATGCCTTTGCTGCGCAAAAAACATTTGACCACGGAAGACGGCAGATGGTGGCCGTCCACGATAAAGCTGGCCCACAAATCATCGTTGGCCAGTTGCTCCCAGATGTAATTCGGGTGGCGATCAATTTTCGCGTGCGAGCCGTTGCCCAAATGCGTGGACATTTTTGCTCCTGCTGTCACTGCATCGGCGATTTGTTGAGGAGTTGCCGCTGTGTGGCCGATGGCGACAATGACGCCAGAAGCGGCGGCGCGTTCAATAAAGCTCAAACTTTCCGGCCATTCCGGCGACAAAGTCAGCAAGCGAATTTGGCCGTGAGCTGTTTCCTGCCAACGCTGAAACTGATCCCAATTGGGCGGGCAAACGTGCTGGCGAGGGTGCGCGCCACGAGGCCCGTCCGCAGGTGAAATAAATGGCCCTTCCAGGTGAATGCCGATGAAGGCGCTTGCAAATTCCGGCGATGCGTCAGTCGCGCGAATGACCTTGGCCAAACAGGTTGAAATGTGTTCGGCGGATTCGGTGACGATGGTTGGGCAAAACGAAGTGACTCCGGTTCGCCACAACCGCCGCGTCAGTTCGGTAATTTGCTCGGTTGTTATCGCCGTATCGTTGAAGTCAATTCCACCGTATCCATTGAGTTGTAAATCAATGAAGCCAGCCGCCAGCCGCAAACGACCATCTCCCAAATCGCAGCTTTGCGCAAGTTCGGCGGCGGCGATTGCGCTGATTCGTTTGCCGTCAACCGTCAGTTCAATGACTGCTGAGTTTGTTTGGACAATTCCTCTGATTTTCATGTTTATGCACTCGATTCAGTTCGGGAGTATAATCCGTGCGCCTTCTGCGAACGTTCATTCCGTAACAACCATTATGAACAATCTAGTCTTGGTGAAAAGGCTTTTGGCCACAGTTCTGCTGATATTGGGCGGCGTTGTTTCGGCGCAAGCGCAAAAAGCAGACCCACAGCAAATTGTCGAACTTCGACGGTTGCGCGATGAATTGAAGGCAAGTGATTCGCTGCGAACCTGCGACGCCGTGGTGATTGTCAGTGAACGCGCCATCGCAGAAGCCGCGCAACAATTTTTGGGTCTGGAAATCAAAATGGCCAGCGGCAATCTGGTCAAGCTGACTTCGATTGAAACCAGTCTGGCGACCGGCGCGGCGATCCTCAAATTGGGGCTTCAGTACAAATCCATCAACATGCAATTGTCCGGCAGAATCGCCAGCGGGCAAATCAGCGAAGGATTTATGCGAATGCCGATTCGCGTTACGGAAGTAAAGCTGATGAATGGAGGCGTTTCCGGCTTACTGGTGAAAACGCTGTTTGGCGAATGGCTGAAACCGGAAAAGTGGAACGAGGAATTGCCATCGCTGGATTTTCCGCTGGAATTGAACGAAACGATTGAGATTCCGGCCAGTCAGTTCAATGTGGAAGGCAACGCCGACGGCCAATTGCCGATGGAAATTTCGACTCCGGCGTATCGGGCCCCGCTGAAATTGGCACTGACTTCGATACTGGTAATGGACAAACGGCTTGCACTGGGACTGCAATTGAATCCCACTTTGCAACCGACTGAAATTCCGTCGGAGACGGCCGCAAACAATCTGAACCCGGTGGCGATGGAAAATGAAATTTTTCAGCTTGCTGCCGCGCTGACCGCCAACAGCGATGTGCGGTTGCAAATTGGCCGAAACGTGATTACTTCGTTGCTGGCAAACATCGCTTCGCAACAAAATCCCGACCTGAATTTCAAATTGAAACAGGGACGGTTGCGCACCACAGAAATCAACGCGGGAGTGACAATCACCAACTACACCGACGTTGAAAGCGGCGAAGGGCAAGCCGACATCAGCGATTTGAAAGTCGAAAGCGTCGCAGACGACAAACTAAGCCTGCGATTAAGCGGCCAGGGCGCAATTGACGCGCGCGTCAAAGGCCGTGAATTTGGCGTTCCCTACGGCTTATCTCCCCGAACCAGTTTTGTCATCCAGGACCAACAAATTCCACTGCAATTCATTACTGAAAACGACAAAGCAATTTTGCGAGCCTTGCCAGGGGCGACGTTACCAATTAACGTTCGTTTCAGTCTTAACATTGCCGGAAAAGATTTGGGCATCAATCGCACGCAAGTTATGCAGGTTGACCGCTGGCTAAGCAGAATCGAATTGCCTGCCCTGCTCAACCGGGAAATTATGCTGCCGCGCAAAATGGAAGTGGACGCAGGCAGCAACATCCATACAACTGAGAAACAAAAACTAAACTATTCGCTGTCAAATTTGAAAATCACGACTGGCAGCGACGCCGTCATTCTGACGGCGGATGTCAAAATTACGCCTCGGTGAAAAGCTTGTTTATGAACGCTGAGGTTCACCGTCTGAATCGCTAACATGGAATTTAAAGAAACTCTCAAGCTGGCATTGGATGCCATTTGGTCACACAGGTTGCGCTCGGCGTTGACCTTGCTCGGTATGATCATCGGCGTCACGGCTGTGGTGGTCGTCGTTTCCCTGATTCAAGGATTCAACCGTTATGTGGATGAAAAGATTGCCGGTATCGGCGCAAAATCGTTCAGCGTTCGCCGGTTCAGTTTTGATGACTGGAAAAACACCGACACGATTGCCGAAGCCCAGCGCCGCAACAAGGATTTGACCTTCGACGAATTGGATTATCTTCGCGAACACGCTGTTCAAATTGGGCAGCTTGGCGCGAAAGCGATGGGCACTCCTTCGACGATCAAATACTCCAACGAAATTGCTGAAAACGTATCGGTGGACGGAGCAACGGCCAATAGCGCGGAAATTGACAATCTGGATATTGCCGAAGGCCGTTACTTCACCCAGACCGAAGACAGTTCAACACAAAACGTGGTGTTGCTGGGATACGATGTCGCGACCAAACTCTTTCCCAATACAACGGCGGTTGGCCAGGAAGTTTCAATTGCCGGTTTGCCGTATCGCGTAGTCGGAGTTGCCGCCGCCAAAGGAACTGTTTTCGGAATGCCGCAGGACGTTTTTGCGACGATTCCGCTGCATTCGTACATCAAACACTTCGGCCCGGCAGTTCGCCAGCGCAGCATGTATTTTGTCGGCACGGCCAAAGACGACAACAAGTTCCAGGAAACCGTGGAAGAAATTCGCGCCTTGCTGCGCGCTCGCCGGCAACTGCAATACAACGAAAAAGACAATTTCGGCATTGGCACGCCTGACGCCATTATGGGAATGCGCGACCGCATCCTTGGCCCGATTTTCATCACGGCCATCGCCGTTCCAGCCATTGCGCTGGTTGTCGGCGGAATTGTCATCATGAACATCATGCTGGTCAGCGTGACAGAACGAACCAAGGAAATCGGCATCCGCAAATCTTTGGGCGCGCGGCAAAAAGACATTCTCCAGCAATTTCTGATCGAAGCAGTAACGCTGTCGGCCATTGGCGGTTCGGTTGGGGTGTTCATCGCCTGGGTGATTGGCCGAATCGTGACAGCAGCATTCTTTCCCACTTACCTTTCAATGAGCGCCGTTGTCGTTGCCGTTGGTGTTTCCGGCTTGATCGGCGTGCTGTCGGGCATTTTACCTGCTCGAAAAGCTGCAACACTTGACCCAATTGAAGCTCTCAGAGCGGATTAGCCCGCAGGCAAATTACTTCTTATGAAACTCCTTCGTAACGACATCTGGGAAAATCTGAAAATGGCGATGGACACGTTGCGCATGAACAAAATGCGCTCGTTCCTGACCGTGCTTGGCGTCGTCATCGGCGTCTGGACGGTCATGGCCATTGCTTCCATCATCAGCGGCATTGATTACGCCGTAACCAAACAGATTGAATCGGTTGGAACCAATTCCATTTTCATCAACAAGTTTGATCGCGGTGTCAGATTCGGACCGCCATCGCGCGAAGAACGCATGCGGAAACCGCTGACTTACGACGACGCAATTGCGCTGGGCCAACTGCCGAGCGTTCTGGTTTCGACGCCAATCCTGAACATCACCAACGATTATTTTGGCCGCAAGCTGGTGGTCAAAGGCGGCGGCAAAGAGTCTGCGGCAGTGGCGCTACAAGGCGTCACACCGGATTATGAACATACGGGAATTTGGGTGATGAGTGCCGGACGGTTTTTCACCAAAGAAGAAAACGATTCCCGCGATGAGGTCTGTGTGGTCGGCGCTTCGCTTGTTGACCAGTTTTTTCCGTTTCTGAATCCGCTGGATAGAGTTCTGACCATTGGCGGGCGCGAGTTTCGCATTGTGGGCGTGCTGGAAAAACGTGAGCAGCTTTTCGGCGGCGGCGAAGGCAGCAACGACCAGAACAACATCGTCTTTATGCCATTTACTGTCGCGCAAAAGTTAAAACCGCGCGCTGAAGACGTGTACATCACTGTCGTGGCCAAACCCGGAATGTTGACTCAGGCAGTGGATGACGTCACCGGGCAATTGCGAATCCGGCGGCAAGTGCTGTTCGACCAGCCCAATAACTTCGGACTTTCGACAGCCGACAGCATCATCAGCACTTTCCGCTCCATCACGTTTGGCGTGGCCATCGCGATGATCGCCATTTCCTCCGTGGGATTGATGGTTGGCGGCATTGGCGTGATGAACATCATGCTGGTTAGCGTCACCGAACGAACGCGCGAAATCGGCATTCGCAAAGCCATTGGCGGACGCCGCCGCGACATTCTGTGGCAATTCCTGATTGAAGCCATGACGCTGACCGGAATGGGCGGGTTAATCGGATTGGGAATTGGCTGGCTGACAACCTTGCTGATTCGATTGATCGTGCCTTCGTACGTTCCATTATGGGCGCCAATCGCCGGTTTCCTTTCCAGCGTCGGCATCGGTTTGGTGTTTGGTTTGTGGCCCGCTTGGAAAGCCGCCCGGCTAGACCCGATTGACGCGCTCCGGTACGAGTAAGATTCAGCCACAGAAATGACCAGAGAAGAAGCCCGCGCACAATTTGGTGAGATCGTCGCGCGTGACGAAGACAGTTTGGAACTGGATCGCGCAACGCTGCTGATTGCGGCGGAGGAATATCCGAACCTGGATGTTGAAGAATTTCTTTCGCTGCTGGATGAAATCGGCGAACAGGCTCGCGCTGGGGATGACTTTTTTGCCGCCCCGCTGACACGAATCATGCGGCTTAGCCATTTGTTGTTTGATGAACTGGAATTTCGCGGAAACGCCGAAAATTATTACGACGCGCGAAACAGCTTTCTCAGTGACGTCCTTACACGGCGAACAGGAATTCCAATCACGTTGTCCGTGTTGATGATGGAAGTAGGACGGCGAATTGGCTTGCGATTGTTTGGTGTGGGCATGCCCGGACATTTTCTGGTCAAGTATGCTGACGAGGAACAGGAAATTTTCGCCGACCCCTTTCACGGTGGACGCATTGTGGATGAGGATCGCTGCCGCCAATTGATTGAACAGATGTATGACGGACGAATGCCGTTTTCTCTTTCTTTCCTGCACGCCGTTACCAAAAAACAAATCTTGAGCCGGATGCTGCAAAACCTGAAAGGCGTTTACGCCAAAGCCAATGACCATTTCAAATTACTGGGGTTGATCGAGCGGGCATTGATGATCAATCCGGATTCAGCGTCTGAGGTTCGTGATCGCGGATCGGCCAATTTCGCGCTGGGAAGATATGGCGAGGCGCGCAAGGATTTCGAAAATTATTTGCGCCAACTGCCCGAAGCCGATGACGCCGCCAGAATCAAATCGCTTTTGGCAGAGTTGCGTCAACGACAGGCTCGGTGGAATTGAATCACCCGGTTTGGCGGGAAATTTCAGGCTCTTGCTGAAGCCGAAAAAAAAGTCCGGGGGCCATCTAAAACAAGATGGCCCCCGGATTTTGTTTTCAATCATCGCCAGCTTTATTGGCAACGATAGTTTGGATTGTTGCCATTCAGCAACAGCAGGATGGCAGCGATTCTAGCCATATCGTCCTGGCGATTATCCACAAAGGAAAGTCTGGCCTGATTCAGGATGTCTTTGAGCGAGGTCGTCCTGGTCAGCACCACACCATTGTCCAACTGCACCGGTTCAAAGGTGATGCCGTAACAGGCAAGCGGGCTGCCCATCACTCCCGGATTGCTGCTAGCATTGACCGCCGCCAGGCTGATCTGCGTGGCGACGTATTGCTGGTTGAGCATCGCCAACGGCGACGAACCACCGCGCAAAGCGCGCCGAATATCCAGCAGATTATTCTGAATGGAAACCGGATTGTTGAAGTTCACGCCACCAATGATGACATCGCCATTTGGCAGACGGTTGATATTGATCACGTAATAAGACGCAGACTGCATACAAGCCGTCTGACAGCTTAAAGCCGCAACCTGGAACGGAAGCGTGTTTGATGCGCCGCCCCCCGGAGCCGGATTGACTACGGCAATATCAATGACGCCCGTGTTGGCGACATCAGCGGCAGTGATTTGCGCTTTGAGTTCGGTTGGGCTGACGAAAAGTGTCTGGCGTGCGCTGCCACCCAAAGTGACCACCGCACCCGGAACAAAGTTCGTTCCCGTTACCGTCATCGTAAAGGCAGAATCTCCCGCAATCGCTGAACTTGGGCTGACGCTTAGCAGTGTCGGCACAGGATTGGGTGTTGAGCTGACCGACAACTGCAAGGAGTTAGACAGGCCGCCGCCCGGAGCCGGGTTGGCAACTGTGATCAGCAAAGTGCCAACGCTGGCCACATCGCTCGCCAAAATCTGAGCAAACACTTGCGAAGCGCTGAAGAACACCGTCTGGCGCGGGTTGCCGTTGACATTCACAACTGTGCCCGGCACAAAATTCGATCCGTTAACCGCCAGTGTGAAGCCCGGCCCACCAGCGGCGACCACCGATGGAAC
>CAYLJQ010000134.1:0-12664 GCA_964383955.1 uncultured Heliomicrobium sp.
TCCACCAAACGATTTTCACAAGTCACCGTGACGCGTGACGTAGACGCGACAGTGAATTTCGTCGTGAAAGGCTTCAACATCAACCCTTATCTGAGTGGAAATGGCCAGACGCTGGCCTTCCTGTCAGGGTTCAACTTCACTGGGGCAACTGCCAATAAAAACACGGATTTCAACGGAGAGATCTTTACATATAAGCTTGGCGACCCTGCCAACACGACCCGACAAGTAACTGAGACCACAGGAAATCCGGTTTTTCCGTCCAATGGCGTGATGAATGTGATGCTTGCGTTCTCCCATCCGATCAGTTCGGACGGGACGAAACTGGTTTTTGAATCAGCGGGAGATTTTGCCGGGAAGAATTCCGAAAAGCTGCGTGAAGTGTTTCTGGCCGATTTGAGCACGGCAACCACCAAATTCACGCAGATTACGGATCAAACGACGGTGGATGCGACCAAAAACGATTTCAATTTTTTCCCCAGCGTCAACTCTGCCGGAACGCATGTTGTGTTCAACACCGTGTTGAACCTGACACCGGCAACAACCAGCGGCATTAAAGCAGACAATGCAGACGGCAGCCGCGAAGTGTTCCGCTATGACATTGCCAATAACAAGCTTCGGCAAATAACGTATACCGATCTGTCGCTGACAGTCCTGGACCAACGAGCCAACAATTTTTCGGTCTTTGCGGACAGCACGGGAAACACGATTTCATTCAACTACGAAGCCAATGTCATCGCCACGAACGCGCTGGCGATTCAAGACGTTTTTCAGGCGTATGTGTTGCCAGTAACCAGCAAAAACTCCGCTGAAGCCAAGTTTGCCAATGCAGCCAGTTTCGACAACACGCAAGTTGCGCGTGGTTCAATTGTGGCAGTGTTTGGCTCTCAGCTTGCCAATGCAACCCTTTCGGCCCCCAGCGCCAATCTTCCGTTTCAACTGGGCGGAGTGACCGTGACGGTAAACGGTTTGGCCGGACGACTAATTTTTGTTTCGCCGGGACAGATCAATTTTGTTGTGCCAAATGCCATCGCCAACGGAGACACGGTTGATTTCACCATCAACAACAACGGCGTGCAGACAGTAGGAAAAGCCAAAATCGTGGACGCGGCTCCCGGTGTGTTTTCTGCTAACGGAGTTGGATCAGGCAAATCAACAGCACAATGCGGTCAGATTTCACCTGATGGATTGAGTTTTATCTTGTCGCCTCCGCCGTGTTCGGTTGGCAACGAATCACAGTTCAATTTGCTGGTCATTTACGGCACGGGCTGGCACAACAACGTTAACATTCAAGTCAAAATCGGCGATCAAACCCTGACGCCCAGTTATGCGGGAATCCAGGGTGAATATCTCGGGCTGGATCAGATCAATGTCTCATTAACCAAAGACCTGGCCGCCAAAACCGATCAGGAAATTACGGTCAGCATCGTCGCCACCACAAACATTGACAGCAACAAAACGACGACTTCGTTTTCAGGCTTTGAAGAATCGCTATCGGTTTACAACGCGGCCAGTTTTGACGGTGGCACAGTTGCGCGTGGTTCACTGGCCGTGGCGCAGGGCGCCAATCTTGCCAACGACACAATGGAAGCTCCCGGACCGAATTACCCAACGGAGCTCAAAGGCGTGAAAGTATCGGTTGCCGGAATCGCCGCGCAGATCACTTACATCTCGCCAACCCAGGTCAACTTTGTGGTGCCGAATGCAACCAAACCCGCAGATTTGGCGGAAGTTGTCATCAATAACAACGGCAAGAACATCCGTGGCAGAGTTCGTGTGCTGGATGCAGCGGCTGGAGTTTTCACCACCAGCGGTGATGGAAACGGAGCAGCGCGAGTGCAGTGCGGAAAGGTAAATTCGGATGGTTCAATCACCTTTACCAACCCGCCGTGTTCAGTGGGCACAGAAGCCGCTCCAAACATCATTCGCATCCTTGGGACCGGTTGGCGATTTGCTGACAAGGTTGTTCTGAAGATCAATGACGTTGAGCTGGAAAAAACCTATGTGGGTGGGCAGCCTGGAGCGGGAGGCGCGTTGATTCCCGGCATTGACATGATTGACGCCAAGCTGAAACCGGAATTGGCGGGTAAAACCGATGTTGACATTGTCATCACGACGACTGCCACTTCGGTTGATCGAGCAAGTAAGACAGGCGTCAAAGTCTCGTTCACATCAAACTGATCCATTTGTAATTCCGCCTTTGAGCAGCAGCCTTGCCAATCAGCGTTGCTGTTGCTCAAAGGCGGAACTGCATTCTTAGTTGTGGCTTCTCTCAGCCAAAACCTCCACCGTTGCTTCCACAACTTTGTCGTGAAGCGTTCCATTGGTGGCAATAATCCCATTCAAATTGCGAACATGAGATGTGTTGTATTCCAGCGGTTGCCCGGAAGTGTCTGTGATGATGCCTCCGGCGGCGCGCAAAATCGCTTCGGGTCCACAAGTGTCCCATTGATTGGTTTTGGCTCCGGTGTGGATGTAAATGTGCGCATGGCCTTCGCAAATCAGCCCCAGCTTCAACCCAACGCTGCCCGATCGAACCTCGCCGGTTGACCCTAACCGCTGTCGAATTTCGTCCACCGTAGGGCTGTGATGCGAACGGCTCATTGCCGCAACCATCTTGGTCGAATCAGCCAAAGTGGAAACGTGCAACCGTTTGGTCGTCAGCTTTTCTTCGACAAAAGCGCCAATGCCGGGTGCTGCGTAAAACATGCGATCGGTAGCCGGGTTATAAACCACGCCAACTTTCGGCTCATTGCCGACAACCAGGCCGATCATCACGGCAAACTCGTCCAGCTTTTCAATGAATTGCTTGGTTCCGTCCATGGGATCCACCATCCACACGCGTTCTTTGCCCAAGCGCAATTTGTCGTCCGGAGCTTCTTCGGAAAGAATGGCATCATTGGGGAAAGCCTTTGTCAGTTCGCGCACCAGCATGGTGTTGGCGGCTTTGTCAGCGGCGGTTACGGGATCGTCATACCCTTTCCATTCGACTTTGGCATCACCTTTATAAAAATCCATCAAAATGGCTCCGGCTTCGCGCGCCAGACGCCGTGCTACTTCCAATTCTTTTTCCATGTTGTCCTTTGGTTTAGGTTATTTCGTTTGAATCAGGCGCACAGCTTACACAGCTTGGCCGGGTATGCGCAAAGTTTGACACGGCAAAGAGCCGTTTCTATACTCGCCGCCGCTTTTGAGCTTCTCGCTTTTCACGCATTCATCAAACATAAATCGGCAAAAAGGACGCGATGAAAATTTACGACATCACTGTCCCCATCTCGGCAGAACTGCCCGTGTATCCGGGCGATCCCAGCATCCAGCTTGAGCGCGTAATGTCGCTGGAAAAAGGCGACATCGCCAATGTCACGCGACTTTGTTGCAGCACGCACATTGGCACGCACGTTGATCCGCCATCGCATTTCATTGCCGGAGCCATGTCGCTGGACGAATTGCCACTGGAAACCCTGATCGGCACAGCCAGAGTTATTGATGTCGGGGACGTTCCGGCAATTGATGCAGCGGTGTTAAGCCGTTGTGACCTGAATGGCGTAACTCGTTTGCTGTTCAAAACCCGCAATTCGACCTTCTGGCCTGAAGCCGACAAATTCCGCGAAGATTTTGTGTACATTGAACCCGATGCTGCCCGGCGATTGGTAGATTGGGGCGTGCAACTTGTCGGGATAGATTATCTGTCAGTCGAAAAGTTCAATTTCGACCAGCCCACAACGCATCTGGTTTTGCTTGGTGCGAACGTTGTTATCGTCGAAGGTTTGGCTTTGCGAGACGTTCCGCCCGGCGATTACGAATTGCTCTGTTTGCCGCTAAAAATCAAAGACGGCGATGGCAGCCCGGCGCGCGTCGTGCTGCGAACTCTCTAACCAAAGCCTGTCCTCAGGCTCCTAACTTGAAAGGAAATTTATGGCCAACATGGATTCTTTTGTCAGCAACTGGCGTCGCATTCACAAACAAACCACCAAAATCATGGCCGCCGCGCCAAACGACAAATACGACTGGAAACCTTGCGATTCGGCAATGACGCTGGGCGAATTGATGAATCACCTGTGGATTGCGGAAGCCGGCTTGGTTGCCGCAGCGAAAACCGGCATGTTTCCGAAAGAAGCGCCGCCCCAGCTTAAAGACACTGCCGAGTTGATTGCCGCCTACGACAAAACGCACGAAGAAGCGATTGCGGCAGCCACTGCTTTGACGCCTGAAGAATTGAGCGAACAGGTTGCGCCATTCGGCCCTGACAAAGCCATGTCGCGTATGACCTTGCTGCACCTGACGCACGAACACGAAATCCATCATCGCGGTCAGTTGTACACGTACTTGCGAATCGCGGGCTGCGAAGTTCCGCCACTGTTCGGCTAACCAAGGCGGTACCGCGCGCGAGCAAGCGGCTATCTCAGCCAGCAACCGCTTGCTCACGCGCGCGGTACTGATTCAAACCAATGAAGTGGGATACAAACCTTTACGATCAGAAACATTCTTTCGTCACCAAATACGGCGAAGACCTGCTTTCCCTGCTTGACGCCAAACCGGGCGAACGGATTCTGGACATCGGCTGCGGCTCTGGCCATCTGACGAAGCTGATTGCCGACGTTGGCGCGGAAGTCACCGGACTCGACAGTTCGCAGGAAATGATCGCAACCGCGCAATCTGCGTATCCGGCGATCAATTTCGTTGTCGCGGACGCTTCCGACTTTGCCTTTGCAGAACCGTTTGATGCCATCTTTTCAAACGCCGCGCTGCACTGGGTTGAGCGAGCCGAAGAAGCCATAATCTGCATGTCGCAAGCGCTAAAACCCGGTGGACGATTCGTCATCGAAATGGGCGGCAAAGGCAATATCGCCGGGATCGCTACAGAGCTTGAAAAGGCACTGAAAAACCTGGATGGACGCCAGGCAAAAGCGACGAACTATTTTCCCAGCATCGGCGAATACTCGGCGCTGCTGGAAAACCATGGCATTGAAGTCGTCAGCGCTTTGTTATTTGACCGCATGACAAAACTGGAAGGCGGCGAGGAAGGCCTGGAAAACTGGATCAGGATGTTTCGCCGGGAGTTGATAACCGATCTGAGCGAAGACGAAAAGCGCACGGTGGTTGCCGAAATCAAAACCGCTTTGCGCAACAAACTGTTCAAAGATGGAAACTGGTATGCTGATTACCGGCGGCTGCGAATCCTGGCTTTCAAAACAGGTCAGTACCGCGACCGGTAAGAAGCGAGGTTTCAGAATGGCAGGCAAAAAAGACAAACCACTTATCAGCAACGCTGCTCCGAACCGTCCGCGTGACGAAGAAAGTTTCCGCAATCGCGCTTACGAACTGGTTATGCGAATTCCGCCCGGTCGAGTGATGAGCTACGGTTCGGTCGCGCGCGTGCTTGGCGCAGGCTACGACGCGCGCGCCATTGGCAACCTGATGTATGCGACGCCCAAAGACGACCGGAACATCCCCTGGCACCGCGTCATCAACTCCCAAGGCGGATGCTCTACCGCCGGGCTGACGACGCCACCGGATTTGCAACAACGTTTGCTGGAAGCGGAAGGAATCATTTTCAATGACAAAGGCCGCTGCAAAATCGAGAATTACCTTTGGACTCCGCCGGAATACGAAGCCGAAACCAAAGACACAGAACAAGGCAGCCTTTTCGGCTGAACCGGTCTTCCGAATTTCTCAAAGACTGCTTCCTTGATGAAGGTCAAAATTCGATTAAACGGAGACAAGAAACCATGAACGATCCAATGATTCCCCAACCCCCTTATCAAGTCACCGCGCCGCGGTATTCTGTTTCGCATCATCTGGTTACAACCGCGTTTGAACTTCCCGGTTTTCGCATCACGCGCAATCTTGGCGTGGTGCGTGGCATTACCGTTCGCTCGCGTTCGGTCTTTGGCACGCTGGGCGGCACCCTGCAAACGCTGGTTGGAGGCAATATCTCGCTGTTCACGCAGCTTTGCGAAAAGGCGCGCGAAGAGGCGTTTGAAATCATGATCCAACACGCTTCGGAAATCGGAGCCAACGCGATCATCGGCGCGCGGTACGATGCCAACGAAGTGATGGGCGGCGTCACGGAAGTGCTGGCTTATGGCACGGCGGTGGTCGTTGAGCCAATTGATCAAGCCGATTATCGAAGCTAAACGCTTTCAGGAGGCAACTATGTTTTGGCCACGACGACAAAACGAAAAAGAAATGTCGAGAACTTTACCGGCCTTTTTCACCGCAGAGGCGCAAAGCGCGCAAAGGCGGCGCAGAGAGATCGGCAGAAAATCATTCATTTCGCCCTTAGCTCTGCGAAATCTCAGCGCCGCCTTTGCGGTGAAGCGGCATTACTTTTTTTTGGCCTTCGTCGTGTGTTTGCTCATTCCCGCAGCATCGGTTTCAGCGCAGCGCCAGAAAGCAAAACCGCAACCGCCGCGCGTTTTCAGCTTTGACGCAACGGCCAGCGAAATCGCCATCACCCTGACGCAGGAGGGGATGATCAGCCGCCGTTACCCCACGCATCGCGTTTTGGCCAAAAGCTTCAGCGGCAAAGTTGAATTGCCGCAAGACGAAACCAAGCTGACAGCTTCGCTGGAAACCGATCCAAAAATGCTGACCAACGTGGATTCGACGATGGGCGATTTTGAACGCAAAGAGTTTCACGCTGCGCTGCGCAACCAAGTGCTGGAGGCTGACAAATTCCCCTCGATCAAATTCACCTCGGTTTCCGTCAGCAACGTTCAGCGCGACAACGACAAGCGCAGCTTTACGCTGAACGGCGACCTGACCATTCACGGCACGACAAAACGTGTCAGTTTTCCGGTCAACGCAACCATCAGCGACAAAGAGCTTCGGGCAACCGGCGAAGAGAAATTCAAACAAACCGATTTCGGTTTGAAGCCGTTCGAGAAAGGCCTGGGGCTGATTAAAATTGGCGACGAACTGAAAGTTTCATTCAACATTGTGGCCAAAATTCAGTGAGGTAGCAGTATGAGCCCAACCGTCAAACAGATATTTTTGGTTGTCAGCCTGACGTTGCTGGCCGCAACCGTCCAGGCGCAGAAATCGCGCACTTACACCATCGCTTCCGGCGAAAGCAGTTTTTGGGTGTTTGTGCCCAAAACCGGTTTGCTCAGCGGTTTTGCCCACGACCACGAAATCGGCGTCAAATCCTTCACAGGCAAAATCACTGTCCCGGAATCTGGTGCTGGCGATGGATTGCTAGTGCTGGATGTTGACGCCACTTCCCTGGTGGTTCTCGACAAAAAACCCAGCGAAGAAGACAAAAAGAAAATTCAAAACTCCATGCATAGCGAAGTCTTGGAATCGGCCAAGTATTCCAAGATTAACTTCAAATCCACTTCCGTCAGCGACCTGAAGCAAATGGGCGGCGATAAGTACGGTTTTACGCTAAACGGCGATCTGACCTTGCACGGTGTAACCAAGCGAATCGCTATGCCGGTTTCGCTGACCATCAATGCGCAGCAGCTTCGCGCCGAAGGAAAGTACACACTCCGCCAAACCGATTTCGGCATCAAACCTTATTCAGCAGCGGGCGGCACGATCAAAGTCAAAAACGAGATTACTGTTAACTTCAACATCGTGGCCAAGTCGTAAAGGTTTCGTTGCGTCTGTGTATCGGCTGTGCGAAGGTAAAGTTAATGACTCAACTCCGGCAGATTTGGACGCGCATTTCATCGTTCTGGAAGCGCTTTGTCTTGTTTTGGCCACGGCTTATTTTCCTGCTTACATTCTTTTTTGCCTCTGCTGACGTCGCGTTTTCGGTCGTTATTTGGGTTCAATGCCCTCCGTGCAAACATTCCTGGAACGCAGTGCCAAACCGCACAACTACTGCTTCCACAGCATCCGGGCAATTAAAATTGCCATCAACTGCTACGCCGCCGACATCCGGCATTGAAATTCCGCCGCAAGATGAACCTGCTGCAACCGCGCAAGCCGGAGTGCCGCCCGCGCCTGCGGCGACGCCTTCTTTCAAACTGATCATTCCGGTGGCCGGGATCAAGTCGAACCAGTTGCGCGACACGTTCAATGAAATGCGTTCAGAAGGCCGCATCCACAATGCCATGGACATCATGGCTCCGGTTGGCGCGCCAGTGCTGGCAGCAACCGAAGGCAAAATCGCCAAACTCCTCATCAGCGACCGCGGCGGCATCACAATTTATCAATTGAGCAAAGATGAAAAGCTGGTCTTTTATTACGCGCATCTGCAACGGTACGCCGACGGGCTGACCGAAGGCCATTTTGCGAAACAGGGCGAAATCATCGGCTACGTCGGCGACACGGGAAATGCAGGCGCGGGAAACTACCACTTGCATTTCGCGCTGTGGAGCGTTGCCGATCCCAAACGATATTGGGACGGAATCAATATCAACCCTTATCCATTGTTGCGCGAAGGGCAATAAGGCATCATCAACGAGCGGAGTAAATCTGAAACGTCTTCGATAAGCGTCCAACTTGTCGCCCCAGCAATTCTGGAATCGTAAATTGAAGCCCCGGAAAATTGATCGCTCGCCAAGCCCTTTTGTAGGAGTGCGGATTTTGAAAAAATTTTTGTTGACCCTGTTTATCCTCGGAATTTTGGCCGCCGGAGCCTGGGCGGTAAAACGATTCGTGTTGGACGCGCGAACTGACGTGGCAACTGACGCACCTGCCGCGCCAAACAGCACGCCGCCGCCAACCCCGTCGCCAACACCTGTCATCGCGATTAAAGAATTGCCGATCACATTGCCGATGATTGACGCGCTGTTTTTCATTGACCTGCAATTTGCCACAGAGCTGAAAAACAAGTTGCAATTGACAGACGAACAGATTGCCCAGTTGCGCCAACTTGTACGCGAAGAGACCACCAGTTTGCAGGAAGGCACCGCCGACGCCGAAACCGCCACGACCACAGCGGCAGGCGAAAAGGCTGCGACAAAGCTTTCCGGCGTTCTGGGCGCTGAAAAAGCGCAGCAGTTTGCAGATTTTGCGCTGGAACGCTGGCAGAAAATCAGCGGCAATGATTCGGACACAGTCGCTCTTGGCGAAGAACCGACTTTGTCAGGAACCCCTTCGCCAGTTGATGTGCCTGCGGTTCCCGGCACATCGCCCAGTCCGTCGCCATCGCCAGCAGCAGCCAAGGCTGCACTGACCCCCAGTGGACCATTTCTGGCTCCGCCGGACACGCGCATCATTGTCAACGCGCCTGCTCACCGGATGGATATTTTCCAAGACGGTCAACTGATCAAGTCGTATTCAATCGGCATCGGATACCCGGAATTTCCGCTGCCCGCCGGAATGCGCAAAGCGACGCAAATCATCTTCAATCCGACCTGGACGCCGCCGGACGAGCCGTGGGTGGAATCTTCTTCGAAAGTAAAAGTCGGCCAGAAAATTGCCGCCGGAGACAAGTTGAACCCGCTTGGTGTAATCAAAATTCCCATTGGAATGCCGTCGCTGATTCACGGCGGAAAACAGCCTGTCAAAATCGGCACTTTCGCTTCGCACGGTTGCGTCGGGCTAACCGACAAACAGGTTCAGAGCTTTGCCAAAGTGCTGGCGCAAGTTGGCGGCGTTCCGCTGTCGGACGATGAAATTGCCAAGCAAGAACAAAATCGCAAAGAAACCAAGGTCGTCAAACTGAAAAACACGATCCCGGTCGAACTGCGCTACGAAACCTTGGCCGTCGAAGACAGCAAATTGCACATTTACCGTGATGTGTATGACCGCGACACCAACGTCAAAGAGAATCTGGAAGCTTTGCTGGGAACATATGGTGCGACGATGGCAGATTTAACCGAAGCGGAACGCACGCAAACGCTGGCCGCTCTAGCCGCGATGTCGCGCCATCCTGACGGCAAAACCGATACTTCCAAGATGACCGAAGCGGAAAAAGCCGAGCAACGCAAAATCAACATTGCGCGCCAGCAATTGACGCGTCAGGTAAAAGGCCGCAAAGAAGTCGTCGTCGAAATCGCAGCGCTGGCCGGCAAAGGCTATCCAGCGCCGGTTGACCTGGAAACGGGCCAGCCGCCAAAACCCGCTGCAACGCCGGCAAAACAACCCAGGAAAAAAGGCAAATAACCGAGCTCCGGAGACACTGATGGCACAACGAATGATGCAAGAGCCGCGACAGATGATCGAAGTTCACAGTCCGGCAACACTGAACAAGATTGGCGAAGTCGCCGTCAATTCGCCGTTTGAAGTTCGCGCGTTTGTCGCCCGCGCCCGCCAAGCCTTTCGCGTCTGGTCAGCGCTGGATGTGAAACAGCGCGCCAAAGTTTTGCTGTCAGCGCGCGATTTGTTTCTGGAAAACCGTGAAGAGTTGATCGAACTGATCTGCAACGAAAACGGCAAACCCAGACTGGAAGCCTTGATCGAAATTACCTACGTTTGCGACGTGATTACGTTTTACGCCAAACAGGGACGCCGTTTTCTGAAGCCGCAGGGCGTCAGCCCACATCTTCTGAAAAACAAAAAAGTCACGACGATTTACAATCCGCGCGGCGTAATCGGAATGATTACTCCCTGGAACTTTCCGCTGATTCTGACTATTGGCGAAGCCATTCCCGCGCTGATGGCTGGCAACGCCGTTGTGCTGAAACCTTCGGAATGGACTCCGCTCATTGCCCAGCGAGGAACCGAATTGATGCAACAGGCTTTCGTTGCTGCCGGATTGCCGCCGGAGATTTTGCAGGTCATCAATGGTTTCGGTGAAACCGGCGTCGCCTTGGTGGATGAAGCCGACATGATTTCTTTCACCGGCAGCATTCGCACCGGCAAAGCCGTTGCCGAACGCGCAGCGCGAAGGCTGATTCCCGTCAGCCTGGAACTTGGCGGTAAAGACCCGATGATCGTTCTGAAAGACGCCGACATCGAACGCGCAGCCAACGCCGCCGTCTGGGGAGCGTTCACGAACTCCGGCCAGGTTTGCATTTCCGTCGAGCGTGTTTATGTCGAAGAACCTATTGCCGATGAATTCACCCGTCGCGTCGTTGAAAAGACTCGCCGCTTGCGCCAGGGCATTGATGCCAACGAAGCCGCGACAAACAATCGCGTTGACGTCGGCGCAATGACGTTTCCCAAGCAAATCGAAACCGTTGAAGCGCACGTCGCAGATGCCCGCGAACGCGGCGCGCAAATTCTGACCGGCGGAAAGCTTGACGAAATTCTTCCCGGCAGGTTTTACCAGCCAACGGTTCTGACTGGCGTGGATCATTCAATGAAAGTCATGACCGAAGAAACCTTCGGCCCATTGTTGCCGATTATGCGCGTCAAAAATGCTGAAGAGGCTTTGCGGCTGGCAAACGACACAGTTTACGGGTTGAATGCCAGCATCTGGACGCGCGACAAAGCCAAGGGCGAGCGGCTGGCCGCGCGCGTTGAAGCTGGCATTACCTGCGTCAATGATGTCATCGCCGGATTCGGCATCACCGATGCGCCTTCGGGTGGATTGAAAGAAAGTGGCATCGGCAAACGCCACGGAGCCGAAGGCATTCGCCGATTCTGCAATCAACAAGTTATCGTCACAGACCGTTTCGGCCTGAAATCCGAAGTGATGTGGTATCCGTATACCGCGACGACCGAACGCTGGTTTTCCCGCGCTGTCGGCGCAATGTTTTCCTCGAAACTTTCGGCAAAACTGAAATCCTTGTTTGGAAAATAGCCTGGGTACGCGCAGCTTCCAGCGCGCGGTCGTGTCAAGAAGCCTCCTGGATCCCACTACGGCATTCGCCAAATCTGCGAGCTGGAAGCATCGCGGACCCAGGCTCGAACTTTCGTTATGCTCAACTCAAAAACAAAATTCTTCTTCGCAACTTCGCTGCTGTTGCTGACACTGGTCAACCCTGCCAGAACTCAAAGCCAAAGCTCACGCGGCATACTGATTCGCCCAGCTCCCGCAGCCGATCAACGCATCGCTTACGGCAGCAACGAATTTCAATACGGCGATTTGCGTGTGCCGAAAACTGCTGGCAAACATCCTGTCGCAATTGTCATTCACGGCGGATGCTGGATGTCCCAATTTGGCTTGGGCTATATGGGCCACATCAGCGCCGCGCTTACCGAAGCAGGCTTTGCCACCTGGAACATTGAATACCGCCGTGTGGGCAATCCCGGCGGAGGCTGGCCCGGAACCTACGAAGACGCCGCAAAAGCGACGGATTATCTGCGCGAAATTGCTGACAAATACTCGCTTGACCTGAGCCGCGTTATCGCCGTCGGCCATTCTGCCGGAGGACACCTGGGATTACTGCTTGGCGCGCGTCCGCAATTCAAAAAAGACAATCCGCTTTACTCAACCACGCCACTGAAGCTGCAAGGCGTGGTTTCGCTGGCCGGAATCACGGATTTGCGCAAAACCGGAACCGCCTGCGACAAAGAAGTCATTCAATTTGCGGGCGGCGAAGCCAAAGACAAAGCGGCAATTTATGACCAAGCCTCGCCGATTGCGCTGATCCCGCTTGGCGTCAAACAGAAAATCATCCAGGGCGAAGCCGACACCACGATTCCGCCCGCCATGGCGACGGAATACCTGGAAGCGGCGAAAAAAAAGGGCGATGGCAATGTTGAACTGATCGCACTAAAAGATGCAGATCACTTTCAAATTGTGGATCCAAAATCTGCGGCATGGGCGGCAGTATTAGAAGCGGCGAAATCCTTGCTGAAATGAACGCTACGGCATTAAACG
>CAYLJQ010000135.1:0-12613 GCA_964383955.1 uncultured Heliomicrobium sp.
AGCCGCGCTTGCGGTACGACTGCGCAAAATGCCCTGGGTATTGTTGTTCGTACGACTGGATCAGGGTCTACAAACGGGACATACAGCGGCTGGCCAAACGCTTCAGCCTGACGTACGAACAAGCCGAAACGAAATTCACCAAATACGAAAAGTCGTACAAGGCGCGCGTGCTGCGGCATCGCAAAGATCATATCTTCAAAAGCATGTGCATGTTCTTCGATCAAGAAAATCGGAACTGCACCGTGTACGAACATCGCCCCGCGACCTGCCGCGATTTTCCTGAAGAAACGACTTGCGGCTATTACACCTTTTTGACCTGGGAACGCGGACATCAGGACGATCCGGAATTTATCCCACTTCAAATTTGATCTGTTCTACTGACACGCGGATCAGCGCCGCGCTCAGTTCACGCTGAAATTCTTCGCATAGATGTTTCAGGTCAATCGTCAGCGCATTGGCCGCCAGTTGCCGGTGGAAGGTAATCAACCCGATTCCATTGCCGTCTTCATCCGTCAACGGCAGGCTGAGCATCCAGCGGGGCGACGTTTCATCCGACAACAGATTCCCATCCAGCTCGGCGCTTTCCCGACGCCAACTCCAAATCGTATGACTGGCGCTGATTTGACCAATTGAAAATTGGCCGACGTTCAAATCCAGCACGGCGTAATCGAACTCATTGGTTTCCAGCATCAATTCCAGAGCGGCAAAAAGCTGTGACGAAGTTTGAACTTTGCTCAAATCCTGGCTGGCGCGGCGAACGCGGACATTGACGGCCAGCGAACGTCGGCGCTGTGTAACGCCTTTTCTGATCTGGCTGCCAAGCTCTGCGAATTCGGCATAGCGCAACCGCTGCACGCCGAAAACAATCCCGACTCCCAGCACGAAAAACACCAGCGCCGCCAGGCTGCGCTGCGGGTTCAGCAGCATCAGCGCAAACAGGGCAAACAACCCGCAAACTCCATAAAGCAAAATCACGGCTTGGCGCTGGGTAAACCCTTGTTGCAAAAGTTTGTGGTGAATATGACCGCGATCTCCGGCCAGCAAGGATTGGCCGCTGACAAACCGCCTGGCCAGCGACAATCCGGCTTCGGTAACCGGCAAACCAAACGAAACCAGCGGAATGGCAATCGCGACGATTGTTGATCCTTTCTGCGAGCCAGCCAGCGACAAAGCTGCCGCCATAAAGCCCAAAAACAGGCTGCCGGAATCTCCCAAAAAGATCGTCGCCGGATTGAAATTGAAGCGCAGAAAACCAAGCACGGCTCCAACCAGCACAATGGCCAACTGGCTGATTTCCGGGTTCCCTTGCGCCACGGAAAACACCAGAATCGAAAGCAGCGCAAACACCGAAGCTCCCGCCGCCAATCCGTCAATGCCGTCAATCAAGTTGAATGCGTTTGTGATGCCGACGACCCAAATTGCCGTCAACACAAAGCTCAGCCACAGCGGCAGAGTCCAATGACCGCCGAACGGAGACGAGATGTTTTCAATGCGAAAGCCTGCAAAAAAAATCATCGCCGCCGCGATGGTTTGAACAATCACTTTTTCCGTCGCGCCCACGTTGCGAAAATCGTCGTAAACACCAAATAGAAAAATGAGTGTCGCGGGGGCCAACAACATCAGCAGTTTTGGCAAATTGGCGCGGAAAATGTCGCCAACCATATTCGTCATCAACGGCACACAAGCCAGCGACGCGACAAACGCCAGATAGATCGCAATTCCGCCCAGCCGTGGCGTGGGATTGGCATGGATGTGGCGGCCTCCGCTATCGCCATCTGGCACGGCAATCGCTCCCCATTCCGTGGCTTTGCGACGCACGATAGGCGTCAGCGCCAAGGCAGCGACAAACGAAAGCAGAAATAGGGTGACGTATGATCTCATCGGTCGGTGGTTGGTGGTTGGTGGTCGGTAGTCGGTGTTTCCTGATAAAGAATCGGGCCACGAGAAGGATTGCCGATAACTGACAACCGATCACCGATCACTGCCAGATATTTTTCAGCCAGCGCCGAACGCAGGTAATGGATTTTGACGTATTGCTGCCCGTTCGCGCTCATTTGCTTTCTCAACTCGGAATCGAAACGCAGCTTGTTGATTGCGGCTAACAGTTCGTCGGCATTTTCCGGCTTGATGCACAATCCGGCTTCGGCATTCGCAACCAGCCGAGCGGCTTCGCCTTCGACGCTGCAAATGATCGGACAACCCACCCCCATCAGTTCAAAAAGTTTTGACGGCAGCACTTTGCGAAAGATCGCCAGCCGCCGCAGCGGAACCAGGCTGACATCGCTTGCTCGATAAAATCCCAGCAAACGTTCGCGCGGTTGTTGATCCAGAAACGTCAGATTGCTCAGCGCCAGTTGTTCAGCCAACTGTTTCAAGTTTGCTTTTTCTGCGCCTTCGCCGATGAACAGGAAATGCACGTTCGGGTCCGAAATGAACCGTTTGGCTACATTCAAAACAACATCCAGAGCGTGCGCCATTCCGTGGGTGCCGATGTACGAAACCACAAACTTGTCTGCCAATCCCAACTGCTGGCGGACTTCTTCAGGCGTGACGCTCGACGAAGCCAGATACGCCGCGTCAATTCCGTTCGTGATGATTTTGATTTTTTCCGGCGGAATGCCTTTGTTCAACAGGTATTCGCGCGCTGATTCGGCGACAGGAACGATCAGCGCGGCGTGCTGGTACAAGTGCATCTCAATCGCTTCCAGCGCGCGGATCAGCCAGCGGCTTTTCAGCACGCCCATTTCAATCGCCGATTGCGGCCAAATGTCGCGGACTTCAAAAATGAACGGCACTCGTTTGATGCGGCTTAACAGATACGCCGCCACCGCGCAGAAAAACTGCGGCGAAGTTCCGATGACGACATCAGGCCGCCGAGTCATGACAGCGCCAAGAATCAGCGAAGAGAAAAAGAAGGAAAAGAAGTTCAGGACGCGCCGAACGAACCCTTTATTGGCCGCGCAGTACACCCAGGTTCTGAGCAGATCAATCCCGGCGATTCGTTCGCGTTTGACGAACTGACCGCGATATTCCGGTCGAATGATGCCGGTTGGGTGATTGGGGAACCCCGTAACAACCGTGACGTCGTGTCCAAGTTCCACCCAACGCCGCGCATGTTCGAAAGTACGAGCCGCTGGCGCTCCCATTTCAGGCGGAAAATACTGGCAGAGAAATGTTATTCGCATAACCGGAGCACGGACATTTCTGTCCACAGGTTTCAAATCATCAGATCAGGCAAATTCGATAGCCGAATGGTTTGCCGCTGACGACTTGATAGTCGAATTGAATTGTCGCGTTGGGGAAAGAAACGCCAAAATCTGGAAAATGCCAACCCTGAATCGAGGATTCACAACCTACTACGATCTTTGCATTTATGGCGGCATCTTGCTCGGAAAACGCTTCAAGTACAACCCTTAGGCGGCCAATGCGACAAAGAATTTTTGTTTCCCCAATCAGCTCTGCTTCAATCGCGGGATGCAAATGAACAAAACTGGAAGCCGTCGCCACCCCGCCACGCAAAGCGCAATCCGTCACCGTCCAATCACCTTTCTCGCTTCGATGAATCTGCCGTTCGTGAACAACGCCACCATCATATCGCTCAAACTTACCGCGAAAGCTCCACGTATTCAGATCGCCACTGGCTTCCGCATTTATCAGCGTTGCCTGCCTAGCCATACGAAACGTGCTCCAAACTTCTGACTGTTCTAAGCCGTCAAACATCACCGTGTTGTGCGCGCGCGTTGAACGGCAATATTCGCGAAACCGGTCGCCGCCATATCCATGCACGCCAGAATCAACGACGAACGGCTGGCCACCAAGCCACAATTCATAGCTCAGCAAATCGCAATGCGCGTGAGCCGTGTTGTAAATGACCGAAGGCGCTCCGGCGTCAACGATGATTTTTTCCCGTTCGTCCGGCAAAGCCCACAGGTAATAACCTGTTTGCGGAAATGTTTTTGAGTTGCTGTCAGCCGTGTAATTTACAATTCGCTTTGCCGATTCCAGGATTGGTCGCGATCGCGTTTCCACCGTGTTGGCCGAATCATTGAACAAAGCGAAAGAACCGTCTGGATAACTCATCGCCGCCAAAAAGGCCGCCATCGCGCGTAATTTGGCCTCGATCGTTTCGTCGCGCTTAATCCGGCCAAACGCCAAAAGCAGCGCATAACTTTCCAAAAAGTCCGCCAGCACTTGGGCGTGATACATCGGCGAACGTTCGTAATGTCCGCCATCCGGCAAAACCTGCTCTTCCAGTTCGCGCCATAACAACCGCTCGCCTTCGGCCAGCCAGCGTTCGTTTTGAAAAAACAATCCGCCGACAACCAGAGCCTTGACGTTTTTCAGCAAGTGATTCGCCAGCAGGTGATGTTCCAAATGGCGATGCAAAAACCCAAGTTGATCGAAAATGCTCGCGCGCCACAGGGCCAGAAAAGCTTCGTCTTCGCGATCAGCCACCAGTACATACGCGTAAATCCAATTCACGACACGCAGCGAAATTGGATACGCATCCCAACCATCGCTGCGTCCCGGCTTTGCTTCGGCAATCCAGCTTTCCATCAACTGCCGACAAGATTGCCACGACGAATTATCACCGCCCTTTACCAGCGCGCGAGCAGCCACAGGCGCAACGTTGAAATAATGAAGTTGATAATTCCAAAGATGGTTTTCGTATCGCTGGTTCCAGTCAATCTGTGGAATCGTCAAACTGCGGTTCAGGAACGTAAAACGATTTTGCGCCAAGCTTTCCAACGCAGCTTCAGATTCTGCAAGTGGCTGATTCAAATGCAAGAACTGTTCATTGACTACCTGGCCAATGGTTTCGACCGATCGCTGTAGTACTGACGATGCTGTCGAACCAACCACCGTTGGGCGAAACGCCAGTTGTGGGAACGCGCGATACAGCCTGAACTGAGCCACGCGCCACGGACGATACGCCAATTGTTCCCACCGAAGCGGTTTCAGAGTTCTGAATAGTAGCAACAGGTTCAAACTTACGACCTCAGATAAACAGCTTCCGGTTTTCCGCTTCGCAACGAATCTTCGATTCGCAACGTCGCCAGCGTAGTCATCACCAAGCTGCGCCAGTCAATTGGCATTTCGCCGCCATCACGCACAGCCGCGACAAAAGTTGCCAATTCCTGATCGAAACCTTTGTCCTGCGACAATCGCTTCGAAGTTTTGCGTTTGCCATCGCGCCACAATTCAAGCTGCCGAAAATCATCCAGCACCGCTGAACGTCCACCGCCAAAAACTTCCACACGCTCTTTCGGCAATCCGCGGTCGCCAGTGGCGAAATAATTGATGTTGCCGACCGAACCGTCGCTGAATTTGATAACAATGCTCAAAGTATCACCGCCAACAACGCTTCGGTACGCGAACACTTCCGCAGGCTCTGCGCTGGTCAGAAATTGCAGGGTATCCACGAAGTGGCAAACTTCGCCGATGATGCGGCCGCCGCCTTCGTCCTGTTGAATCCAGCTTTCTTTCGGAATTTCTCCGGCGTTGATGCGGTAAGTCATCGCCAGCGCGCCAGCGCCGTCAAAATGTTGTTTCAGTTCCGCCGACAAAGAAGAAAATCGGCGATTGAACCCCACCAGCAACTTGCCTTGATTTTGTTCAATGGCGGTAACGACTTCGGCCAAATCTTCTTCGCTTGTTGCCAGCGGCTTTTCGACAAAGACAGTTTTACCTGCGCGAATGGCTTCAGCAGTCATGGCTGCGTGCGTGTCGTGCCGTGTGGCGATCAAAACCGTATTGATGTCTTCGCGCTGAAGAAGCTCGCGATAATCAGTCGAACAAAACTCAAAGCCGAATTGTTCGCCAACAGCTTTGGCGGTTCGCCCGGTTGCCGTGGCCAATCCAACCAAGTTCGTTCCGCCGAGCTTCGCCAAACGTGGCAGCAAAACGCTTTTGGCAAAATTGCCCGCGCCGATCATCCCCAGCCGAACGTCTGCGGCTTTGCGCGGCGAATGCAAACTCACCAGCTTTTCGCCACGTTCGCCGACAGCTTGCGAATACGTCAGCAGAATTCCCAAATAGCTTTGCCGCATTTTGCCGGTGATGATGTCGTACGCTTGTTCGGCCTGTTCAATTGGAATTCGATGGCTGATTAAACGATCCAGCTTGACTGCTTTTGCCGCTACCAGCCGCAAAAATTCCTGCATGTTTCGGCGTTCCGTCCAGCGGACGTAACCGATGGGATAATCCTTGCCTCGCTCTTCGTATTCGGCGTCGTACCGCCCAGGACCGTAAGAGCGCGACAGCCGCAGTTGCAATTCTTTTTCGTAATAGACCTTGCGCGGAATATCCATTCGCACTGCGCCAACCATGGAAACGATGGCGCGATCACGAGCGATCACGCCGGCCAGTTCAATCGGGTCGTTGGTGTCCGCAGCCGCAGTCACAATTACCGCATCTGCTCCGAACGAATCGGTGAATTGCTTGACTGCCGATTCAACGTCATCGCCACGAAGCACTCCGGCGTCGCAGCCAAATTCATGCGCCAGCGCAACTTTGCTTGCTTCCAGGTCAATACCCATGACGCGGCAACCGGCGGCTTTCAAAATCTGCACCGTCAGTTGACCAAGCAGCCCAAGCCCAATGACCGCGACAGAATCGCCGAGTTTTACTTCGGCAGTTCGCACACCTTGCAAAGCAATCGCTCCGAGCGTGACAAACGCGGCTTCGTCAAAAGTGACGCCGTCCGGAATCCTGACCGACAGATTTTTCGGCACAAAAATCGTTTCTGCATGCGAAGCGTAGTTCATTCCCGCGCAAGCCACGCGGTCGCCGACTTGAAAATCCTGCACGTCGCGTCCGACTTCGCGCACCACGCCAGCGCAACTGTACCCAAGCGCCACAGGAGTATCGAGCTTTGCTTTCACGGTTCGCAGCGTCGCCATCAGCCCATCGCGGCGAAACTTCCCGAAAACCTGCCTGACCAAATCGGGACGTTCTTTGGCTTTGCCGACCAGCGATTTTTGCGCCAGATCAACCGTCATTTTTTCGGTTCCGGCGCTAACCAGCGACGCGACATTTGCGACCAGGATGCCGCCACTGCGACAAATGGTTTCCGGCACGTCATCTACTTTCAGCACGCCGGAGCGGAAATTTTGAATTACTTGTTTCATTGTTTTTTAGGAGTTAGAGGCTGGGAGCTGGGAGCTGGTAAAAAATTAGTCTCCAGAACGATCTTGAACAGATGTTGCCAATCCCCTATCTCCCGTCCCCCAACTCCTTTTTGGAAGCGTGCCAGTGATGTACTTCCGATACCAGGTGTCGAAAATCAAAATGGCAAACAGTTCGTACGCATTGTCACGCTGTCCGCGCCGATGTTCTTCGCGGAGCTGCTGAATATAGTTGTAATCAAAAATGCCTTCGCGCCGGACATAATCGCGCGGTAGCAGTTCGTCGAAAAACCGATCCAGCTTCGTCCGCATCCAGCCGCCAAGCGGCACGTTGAAGCCTTTTTTCGGTACGCGCAAGTTTTCCGGCGGAATCAGATCCGCAAAGGTCTTGCGCAGAATTGTCTTGCTGCCTTCGCGATTCAGCTTCATCGAAAACGGAATCTGAAAGGCCAGTTCGACTACGCGCGGATCAAGGAAAGGCACGCGCAATTCCAGCGCCCAGGCCATGCTCATCTTGTCGGAATATTCCAGCAAATTGTCCGGCAGAAAGGTTTCGACATCCAGGTACGAAAAACGATTTCCGTCATCCCAGTTCTGCGGAATCTGGTCAAGGTGAGCTTGCAATACGCGGTGCGAAGCCTGATTTTCGCTGGCGGATTTCCCGAATAATTGCGCCTTGCGGTCTTCGTCCAGGTAATAAACCCATTTCAGATATTGGCGCGCCGGATCAGCATCCAGCCCGGCCAGCAAAGCGCGCGCGCGATGCAATCGCCGGTCGTTGAAATTGTCTTGTTGAAAAGACAAAGCTGCCAGCGCAGCCTTTGCCGCCACACGCGGGATAAAGCGCAGATACTTCATCGCCTGCACGGCGCGATACCGAGGATACCCGCCAAACAATTCATCTCCGCCCGCGCCGGATAAAGCCACCGTCACCGATTCGCGCGTGTACCGCGACAGCAAATAGGTCAGAAAAAACGTCGTGTTGCCGAATGGCTGATCGAAATGCTCAATCAAATCCAGCATTTCTTCCGGGCGCGAAAGATCAATCGTTAGTTCGTGATGTTCGGTTGAAAACTTGTCGGCGACGCGCTTGGCTTCCGCGCGCTCGTCGTAATACGTCATTTCCGGTTCATCAAACAACACGGTGAAGGTTTTGACTTGCTTCGACTGCGACGCCATTAGCCCAACAATCACATTGGAATCAACGCCTCCGGAAAGAAAGGCTCCTAGCGGCACATCCGCCACCATCTGCTTTTTTACCGAATCACCGAGCAATTCATTTAGCCAGAACACCAACTCGGTTTTGTCACTTTTCGGTCCGTAAGTTCCTCTATCTATCGTCCCCCAATACCGTTCGATCTTCACAATGCGCCGAGCGCGCAGGTCGTATTCCAGCCAATGCGCTGGCGGCAATGCGTGAATTCCGCGAAAGATCGTTTGCGGCGCGGGCACATACAAAAACGAAAAGAAATCGTGCGCAGATTGCCAATCAATTTCCGGCGAATAAACACCTGCGGCAAGAATCGCTTTGATTTCCGACCCAAACAACAATTGTCCGTTGGCTTCCGTGTAATACAGTGGCTTGACGCCTAAATGGTCGCGCACCAGAAACAACCGCTGGCATTCCCGGTCGTATAAAGCGAGCGCGAACATCCCATTCAACTGCTTGAAAGCTTCAACGCCAAACTCTTCATACAAATGCAAAATCACTTCTGTGTCGGTTTCCGTGGTAAACCGGTGACGGGCATTTCCCATCTGCATTTTCAGTTCGTTGTAGTTGTAAATTTCCCCGTTGAAAGTGATCGAAATCAGCTTTCCACCCGCGCCATCACAATCTTGATTGCTCATAGGCTGCCGCCCACGCGGAGACAAATCAATGATGCTCAACCGGCGGTGGCCCAATGCCAGTTGGTGACGAGGGAAAATTTCCGTACCGCCATCGTCCGGCCCTCGATGCGTCAAACTGAGCGTCATGCGCTCAATCACATTTGGGTCAACATTGCCGACGATGCCGCAAATTCCACACATAATTTATTGGTGGCCGGTAGTTGGTGGTTGGTGGTTGGTGGCAATATCTTCAGCAGTTGGCATTGTAGAAGAAGGGGTCCCATTCTGAAGCTGTTGTTCGTAAATTTTCGCTGCAATCACAGCTTCGTGCATGGTCATCAGCGTGCAGAAAATCAGCCCGGCGCGCCCATCCAGAAAGCCGAGTTTCATGAAATACATCCACACGAACCGCAGCGCCGGACGAAACGGCAGCCGTGACCACAATCGTTTGATGAAGCGCTTGCGCTCAATCGGCGAACCGAACAAAGAAGCCTCGACGCTGCTGGAACCTGATTCGCCAACTGCCAAGTTCGAATACACGCGTGCTTCCCAGTTGGAATAACGATTATGCCGTTCAATGAAATGGTAAATGCTTTTGAAATCTTCGTGCAGCAGGTCGTGCTTTAAGTAATCCGTTTGCCCATCAAGCAAAACGTGTTCGTGAACTTCCACATCGCCGGCGTTTTCAACATCTTCTGCATGAGGTCGCTCAAAGCGTCCAAGCCGATGTTTGAACAGCCGCAAATTCCAGCTTGGATACCAACCGCAATGCTTGATCCAGCGGCCCAGAAAAATCAGCCGCCGGTTCAGATAATATCCATCGGCGTGATTTTCGCGGTTCAGCACCGCGCCGATTTCAGTCTGGAGTTCCGGCATGACTCGTTCGTCCGCATCCAGCAGCAAAACCCATTCGTGCTTGAACGGCAGATTCTGAAGCGCCCAGTTTTTCTTTTTCGGAAAACCGCCGGAGTAATCGAACTGAACCACCTTTGCGCCGAACTGTTCTGCGATTTCACAGGTTCGGTCGGTGCTGTGCGAATCTACCAGCCAGATTTCATCCGCCCAGGCAACGCTTTCCAGGCACGCAGCGATATTGCGTTCTTCGTTTTTGACGGGAACGACCACTGAAATAGAAAGTTTGCTTGACTGTGCCATCATCACTTGTTTTGTCCAGCGACACGATTGATCAGCCCTGTTAACTGGCGAACATGCTCGCTCCAGGAAAATTCTCGGCTGCGTTCCGCTCCTTGCAAGCGCAGATTGTCGCTTAAATTTTTATCTGCAAGCACTTGAACACATTGTTCAGCCAAATCGGTTTCATCAAATACGTCGAAGTAAATCGCTGCTGCATCACAAACTTCACGATGCACAGGCAAATTTGCCGAAACAACAGGCATGCCGGACGCCATCGCCTCCACCAAAGGGTGGCCAAAACTTTCCGAATACGACGGGCAAACAAATACATCGCAGAGTTTATACAGTTGGTGAAGCTGGCTGTAATCCACAGACCCCAGCATTGCAATGTCTTCGCGCACGCCTAGTTGGTCAATCAGTTCCGCCGCTGCTGATGCGTCGTAACCTCCGTAATTCGCGCCGCGTTTGATGTCGGTCGTTAAAACCAACTGCACATTTTCGCCCGTTCGTTGCTTCAACCGTGACTTGATCAGCGGCAATGCGCGAATCAAGGTTTCAAAGTTCCGGAAATAGTTATAGTGACTGACAAACAAAATCCGGCGACAGTCCTTGCCCAGATTCAACTTCGCAGTTAGCGAATCTGGCAGCGGCTCAGGATTTTTCACAAAACCTTCCGCATCAAACCCAAACTGAAGCGTTTCAATTTTGACATCCCTTAACGCAGGCACAGATCGAATCCGCTCGGCAAATGCCGCCGTTGGCGTAACGTTTACCGTAGCCTGTTTGATTGATTGCTTCGCCAGCCAAGCCTTAAACCGGTGAGCGATTAACGCACCGGACAAATTTCGTCGTTTCAAATCGCGTTCGAAGTCATCTGAAAAAAACAGGTCGTTGCGATTAAACAGAACCTGTGGAATCGGCGAAGCCAGCAACGCAAAATTGCCAAGCGAAACCAGCACATCAATGCCTTCCGATTTGATCACCTTTCGTAAACCTGTTTGCTCCCACCACATTCTTTTGACCGTACCGTCTATTTCGACAGTCTCTATCTTCATTCTTTCCTGAGACAAAGCGGCAAAACTCTGCAACTGCATAGGTGGCACCAGAATCACAAATTTTTGTGATTCACGCGTGCGGCTGAGCAACGGCAAGACATTCCGCAGATATGTCACGCCGCCTCCAGCCGTTGAAGCCAGTGCATTGAACAGAACTGTAATCACTCTTGGCAAAAATCAGGGGGAATTGGTTGTGAGAGGTACGTTTGTGTCATTGACTCGAAGCACGGTGATAGTTTCCTCTTTGGATCGAAACCGCGTTACCACCGAGCAATGATTCAGGGAAAAGTTGCGTGCTTTGATTACCTCATCGGCACGATTCCGCCACTGTTCAACATTCAACATTTCCTCAATCGGCACTTCAGGATCAAGCATGCGCCGCAAATTTCCGTACGCTGCAATGTAGCGCCAGCCATGTTTCCGCTGTTCAACTTCCCATCCGGTTGAACCAGTTTCCGGATAAAGCTTTGCTTCTATTTCACGAAACGGCAAATAAGGCTCATGGGTAAAATCTCTATCCCAAAACGCAAACCAAAGGCCGGCGCTGGCAAAAACTGGCTCCTGAGCGGGAATCGCCGCACGTAAATCGGTCAACCAGTTTTTCATGGGGATTTCCTGGCTGGCTTTCCATTGCCATAAACCAAGATTGAATAAGTAAGCAGCGATTATGACCGCCGCCAGACTTCTTGCCAGCCATTTCGATTCCATCAGATCAACGGTTCTGGCCATCCATAAGGCCAGGAATGGCCAGGCAAAGATCAAATACCAGCCAAATGAATTACTCATGAGCGCCGCAGCAATCAGAAAGAATAACGCCCAGATTCCCACCATCGCCCGGCCAGTTCTGCCACCTTTCCACAGCAAAAATATGCCACTGGCAAACATCAATGCCCCTTCCGGCAAATGACGATGTCCGCGCGCATTCCAGAACCAGTTCCAATAACGCTGAGCTTCTACGGCCAATGAGCCGAACAAACCGTGGGTCAAAAATTTTACACCGTGTGTTGCCAAACCATGCACGGAACTCTGGCGGCGAAACTCTTCAGGGTTCGGCCAATAATGGGTCGCAACCCAGTACAAAATCCCAATTCCGCCACCTGCTCCATACGCTGCCGTCGCCCGTACTAACAACCGCCAGTCAGGACGGTTGAGCATGATCCAAAACAACAAAGGCAATGGCGCCAATAAAAATCCGTTTGGATGCACGTCTCCGCTAAATCCCATCACCAGTCCTGCAAACAACAATCGCCAAAAGAACCGTTCTTTCGGCGCTGTAGCCGCCAACCATAATGCCACCAGTAAAAAAAGCGCCACCATCAAATCTGGTCGCGCAGAATGTGCCGCACTGAAAAATATTCCCGAAAGGCTGAGAAATAAAGCAGCCAAGGCACCCGCTTTAACGCTCCACAATTCTCGCCCTAGCAGATAGACGAAAACCAAACAGGCACATCCAATCAACAGTGAAGGCAA
>CAYLJQ010000136.1:0-12567 GCA_964383955.1 uncultured Heliomicrobium sp.
GGTACCTTCGCGCGCTGGAAAATGAAATGCCAGCCAAACGGACTCTCCCTGGTTCGAGGATTTGAACTGGCGGAATGCCCGTTCAATCCGGTCGGTCAAATTTCCGCCGTCAATGTTTACAAACTCGGCTTTTGTGTAAGTACGCTTCGGCTTTTCCTGCGCAAATGTTGCCGCGAAGCTGAGTAAAAACGCCATGACCGCAACGGTCAATAAAACTTTTCGAGACATACTCCCTCCCTCTGGGTACGCGATGCCTCTGGCTCGCGGTCTCGGCAATTCGTGTTTTCGGAACCCATATACGAGACGCCAAAACTGCACGCTGGAAGCGATGCGTACCCGGGCAAAAGAATGCGCTCAGAGGCAAACGGGCGGTTGTTACCACCTGTCAGCGTGAGCGCGTAACAGTTTTCAGATTGGATGAACGAGGTTAAAACGAAGCGCCTGACGAGGTTGCCGCGCCTTCACCCGTCGAGCGAATCACTCTTGCCGGGCGGGCAGTCGGGGCAATTCGGACATCAGGCGTGACAGTTGGACGCGGTGATACGGCTCGGATGGGGCGAGTTCGCCCTAGGTTCCGTTGCAGCGAATTCAACAAGTCAATGGTTTCCTGAAGAGTTGGTTGCGCGGCTGATTCGCTGTTGCGGCGGTTAACGGCCGCCAATTGTGATTTGAGCTGCGAAATCTGGCTGCGCAGTTGGTTTTCTACCGGAGAAATCAAATTTACGTCTTTCTCCAGTTTGAGCTTGTCTTCCAGTTCCTTCAGTTTCAATTCAATCTTGGGCATTTCCAGCCGCAGATTGTTCAGCCCTTCAATCTGCATTTTTTCGATCAACTCTTTGTATTTGCCCTGATTTTCTTTCCACTTCATTTCCCAGTCGCGCTGCATTTCTTCCCAGCGTTTGGTGTCGAATTCGAACTTGTAGCTATTGTCGAAGTTAAAGTTGAAATTGTTGTCGAATTCGAACGCGCGCGGGGTAAGCAGGTCGCGACCAGCATCGAGCATCCCAATGCGCTGGCCCGGCGCAAGGGTTTCCATATACAGGCGACCGTCAATGCTGTACAGGCTGCGAATGGCGGCAGAGCGAATCTGCGGATCGTTGTCGTTCTTGGCGATCTGTTTCAGCTTTTCAACGGCTTTTCCGCTCTTGTTATAAGCCAGAGAGCGAATCAGGTACTGCTTGGTTTTTGCGTCCTGAACGGTGTCGTAAATCTGGATCAAATTGGTTGCGCCTTCATCACCTTTGACGTTGCCCAGATAGCGAATCGCGCGGTTGCGCAAATCTTCGTTGGTTTCGGTTTTGGCGATTTGCGTCAGCTTGGCGATTGCTTTGCTGTTGTCGCCTTCGCGGCGCAGCAGGTAAGCAATGATTTCGCCTTTGGATTTTGGATCGGTGATCGAATCATACAGCGAAACCAGAGCGTTGCTGGCGGCTTCGCTGCGCATGCGGTAAATGCCTTGCAAGGCTTCCTGACGAACGTTGGCGTCGCTATCTTTTTTGACGATGTCCACCAGCAAACTCAGCATTTCTGTTTCAGGAATCGTCGGATCTTTCTTCTTGTTGTCTTGGAAGAAATCGCCCGCAACTGTCGCTGCAATAGGCGATTGCGCCCAAGCAACGCCATTGATTGGTGCTGTTGAAGCGATAGGCGTTTGTCCCCAGGCCGTGCCAGCAATTGCTGGTGCAGCCGTCGCAACGCCACCGGGAACTCCACCAGCGATGCCAACTGCTGGAGGAGGCATGGTGGGAGCTTGAGCCGGTCGCGGTGGATCTTGAATCAACGCTGTCAGCATTGCTTCATCAAGCGCAGCGATTTCTGCGTCAACACTGTCTGGCGGCAAAGGCGGCAACGGCGCTTCAGCGATTTCTGCGAAGTCCGCAAAATCCGGCGGCAGCGTTTCCGGTGCCAGCGGTGCCAACGGAGCAGGTTGAGCCGTTCCGGATGTCGTAACCTTAGTTTCTTTCTTTTGCTGCTGCTTGGCTTTTTGTTGGCCCAGCGGCACGGCGATCACCGGCGACATCAGGCTGCAAGCAGCCACCAGCAACGCAGCCATTCCGATCGCATAAGCCACTGCCGGTTTTGACACGGCAGTCGTTGCGTTGCGTTCACGATTGAGAATCATTTCTACCCTCCTTGAGATGACGTGTTTTCCAAATAGAATTCCAGCGGCGGCAGCCAGCGGACGGCTGTCGCCAAGTATTTCCACAAGCCGAGTCAGGCAGCTTGCGTAACGGCGAGGCTCGCACATTTTCACCGCCCAATCGTCACAGGCCAGTTCGCGTTCAATCATCAATTGATCGCCAATGAACCAGACTGCCGGATGGAAAAACAGGAAAGCCTGTGCAAAGCGTTGCAGGAGATTGGTCAGGTAATCCCAGCGTCGAATGTGCGCCAGTTCGTGCGCAGCGATGCTGTCAAACTCAGAATCTGAAAGGTTGTCGGCCAAATGCGGCGGCATGACGATAACGGGTTTCAGCGCGCCAACCGTCATCGGAACCTTTACCTGTGACGAAGTGAAAAGCAAAACAAACCGGCGAACGCCGAATTGCGTGGTCAATTGTTCAACGCGTTTTTGCCGGAACTCTTCAGCGGGCTGCATGGAGCGGCGCATATTGAGCAGCACGTGATAGCTATGCGCCAATCGGCCAAGCATCAAAGCAGAAATCAGCAACCAGACGATTATCAGTGTCAGCGGCAACCGGCTGTCGAAAAACCAATTGGAAGCTCGTTGCCAGAAACTCATCCCAGCATTTTGTTTTACGCTCGGCGTTTGTTTGATGATGGGCGTTTGTGCGCCTGCAATGCGACTGACGCTGGCCGATTCGCTAAGCGTGACGATCTTACGCGCCTCTTCCAGCACGACAGCTTGCTCAACATCTGCGAACGCGCGTGCCGGAGTTTGCTTGTTTGCCAGATTGGGCAAGGGCTGCTCGCTGACTTGCTCCCCAGGGTTTAGCTGAAAGCCGTTTTGCGGATACGTAACTGGCGGAATCGCCGATGGCATCAAATTGCTGGCCACCGGTCGTTGTAATTGCGCTTGCTGTGACGATTGCGGCGTCACGTTTTTACTGGTGGCAATGGCGATGAAAGGAAGCGCAGAAATAATCAACAAACTTGCCAGCCAGACTGCATGCCGAGTCGTGGCGCTGGCTTGTTTGAAAACGCGCAGCAGCAACCAGACCAGACCGGCAATCAACATCCCTTGCCATAATGTTCTGAGCAATGCTTGAAGCAGCAACTGCGCCAACGGGTCCAGGTTATCGAACAGCAAATTCAACGCGCTCATTTAGTCCTCCGGAGGGTTAGGCGGAATGCGTAGCGATTGGGTAAACGCTTCGCGAGCTTATTCTGTCTCTTCGATCATTTGCTTGAGCCGTTTTACTTCTTTTGGGCCGACGTCTTCATGATCCAGCAGATTGACTACCAGCAGTTCCGGCGAATTGTTGAAGAACCGCTTCAGCAAATACCCGATAACGGTTTTTTGCGCTTGTTGGCGGTCAATCAACGGTTTGTAAATGAAAGCCCGTCCCTCCTTCTCGTGCGAGACGTAACCTTTCTGTTCCAGAATGCGCATCATGGTCAGCACTGAACTATAGGCCAATCGCTCTTCAGGCAAAGATTCGACGATTTCCGAAACCGTCGCCTCCCCCTTGTCCCAGAGCACGTCCATCAGCTCCAGCTCGACTTCAGTCAGCGTTGGCGATTTTCTGCGAGCCATCGGCTCACCTCCCCTTTGTATGTTGATGCCTTGATTTTTGATTTTATTGAACTACTAAAGAATTCGTTTGCAGGGTATTCCTGTCTCTACACTCTGTCAATTAAGAAATTAGTTGCAGAGGCAAAAAAGCCTGGAAAAAGTTTGACTGGTGGAATCAAAGTCAGAAATTTTGGAAACGATCTGGCTTTCTTGGACGCCGAAGGCCTAGAAGCTACAATGCGCCGCCGTCATTCAGCGGCCCGTTGGGTCAGTACCGCGCGATAGCAAGCGGGTGATCCTTATTCCATATACAAATCAGACTACAAACTATGAAGCTCAACGACAACACAACGAAAACAATCTTCGATCTGTTCAAGCTCGATGGACGCCGCGCTTTGGTCACCGGCGGAGCCAAAGGGCTTGGCCGCGTTATGTCCGAAGCGCTGGCCGAAGCCGGAGCCGATGTCGCCATCGCCAGCCGCACGCTCAGTGATTGCCAGACGGCAGCGACAGAAATCGCCGCCGCCACTGGCCGACGCACTGCGGCCTTCCAAGCCGATATGACCATCGCTGCCGACATCCAGCGGCTGAAAGCGGAAATTGAATCGGGTTTTGGCGCGATAGACATTCTGGTCAACAACGCCGGAATCAACATTCGCGGAGCCATTCAGGATTTAACCGAAGCCGATTGGGACGCCGTGATGGCCGCCAACGTCAAAGGCCCGTTTCTCTGCACGCAAGCCTTCGGCCCGGCAATGGCCGAACGCGGTTGGGGACGAGTCATCAACTTGGGTTCGATTATGTCCGTGATTTCGCTGCCTGGCCGTTCGCCATACGCTTCGTCAAAAGCGGCGATCCTGGGGATGACAAAAACGCTGGCGCTGGAATGGGCGAACAAAGGCGTGACGGTCAACGCCATTTGCCCCGGCCCTTTTGCTACGGACATGAACCGGCAATTGCTGAACGATCCTGCGAAATACCAGGACTTTGTGTCGCGTATCCCGGCGGGCCGCTGGGGCGAACTCCACGAAATCGCCGGAGCCGTGGTCTTTCTGGCTTCAGACGCGGCAGGGTACGTCACCGGCAGTTCGCTATTTGTGGATGGCGGCTGGACGGCGCAGTAAGCTTTTCGCGAATGATTCGATTACAGTTTGGTATTATTCGCTCAATGGAGGTTGTTATGGATTACTCGAAAATCATCACCATTGAACCTGACAAACGCAGCGGCAAACCCTGCATTCGTGGCCTGCGCATGACGGTGACCGATGTGCTGGAATATATGGCAGGCGGAATGACGCCAGAAGAGATCGTGGATGAATTTCCTGATCTGACACTCGAAGATATTCGCGCTTGTCAGGCGGAGGTGAGTGACCAGGAGTTGGCGTTGAGTGGATACTCTGACAAGATTTGAAAACGTAGCGTCGAGAATGATGTTATGGACCTGAAAGAAAAACTCGATATCAAGACAGAAGACGACTTCAATCGCATATTGGAGTCAATTGATGAAGAGTTACGCAATCAAAACGTGCCGATCTTTGGTCGAGAAATCGAGGGATGGTCTAAATTTTGTGCGCGTTATGGTGTCACGTTGACCAACGTTGACCCCATTACCATTGAGATATGGAACTGGTTTAGAACTCGGTATGGAGACAAACTGAAAGTCGACCCTTCAATTGGACAATTGGCCATTCTTATAAGAGGAGACCTCTTCAAAGTCCGATTCCCTTTGATATATGGGACAGCGGAATTCATATGTGATCCCACATATTGGGGGATAAGTCACCAGAAAAGGATAGATGCAGGCGTTCCAACAACTTTGAATGTACTTGATTTTGTCGAAGGGCTAACCGAGCAGTACGCCAACAATCTTACTTTTGGCGAATTGCAGAATATTTTCGACTTATACAAGTTCGGCTTTGAGGCAATGTTAGACATTGATGAAGTTTCTGGCTCCACATTTGCCACTCAAGCAAAGGCTGATATTAAGGCAACGCTCTCTCATCTATTTAGCTCACCTCCCAATCACGGACTCTCCAAGTGGAGTTCATTACAGGCCGTTGAGAAATTCATAAAGGCCTATATTGAACGAAGAGGGAATACGCCACCATTTTCCCACGATCTGGCGCGATTGGCGGCAGAGGCAGAATTGCTGGGTCTTCCTACCATCTCTTGTGATGATTTAGCAAAAATACAATGCCCTGCGGGTGTCAGATATGGCCAAGTCCCCGTGAGCCTCAATGAAGCAGTCGAGGCACATCAAGCAGCGCTCAGTGTTTGCGCCGGAGTGTCAAAGAATCTCTAGCAGCCCACTATTTTGAGAAGATAAATGCTTATCGTAATGAAATCTGATGCGACCGAAGTCGACATTCGGCGCGTCGTGGAAACAATTGAATCTCTGGGCTTCAAGGCGCATCCGATGCCGGGAGCGAATCGCACGGCAATTGGGCTGACGGGCAATCAAGGCTCTGTGCCGACCGATCCCTTCGCCGATTTGCCCGGCGTGGCTGAATGCGTACGCGTCACCAAGCCTTACAAGCTGGTTGGGCGTGATCTGAAGCATGACAAGTCCGTCATCAAAATTGGCGAAGCCGAAATCGGTGGCGACGAACCCGCGATCATTGCCGGAGTTTGCGCCGTCGAATCGCGCGAACAGACTCGGTTGACCGCGCAAGTCGTCGCTGAAATGGGCTGCAAATGGTTTCGCGGCGGAGCCTTCAAGCCGCGAACTTCGCCGTATGCGTTTCAAGGTTTGGCCGAAGAAGGCTTGCAGATTCTTGCCGACGTGCGCGACGAATTCGGGTTGCGCATCGTCACCGAAGCAGTGGACGAACCGGCTCTGGATTTGTGTGAACAGTATGCCGATGTGATTCAGATTGGCACGCGCAACATGCAAAACTTCAGCTTGCTGCGACGTGCAGGGCAAGCTCGCAAACCGATTTTGCTGAAACGCGGAATGTCTTCGACGCTGGAAGAGTTTCTGCTGGCAGGCGAATACATCATGGCCGAAGGCAATTATCAGGTTATTTTATGCGAACGCGGCGTGCGAACGTTTGGCAGTCATTCGCGCTTCACGCCGGATCTGTCTGTGATTCCGGCGGTGCAGCGTTTGTCACATTTGCCGATCATCTTCGATCCCAGCCACAGCACCGGCAATCGAGACACCGTGATCCCAATGTCTCGCGCGGCAATCGCGGTCGGCGCAGACGGCATTCTGGTGGACATTCATCCTTACCCGAAACGCGCTCTGTGCGACGGGCCGCAGGCTTTGCTGTTCGATATGTTTCGAGAAATGGTTGGGGAGTTGAGGGCGATTGCGGGTATCGTTAAACGCCCTTCATCGGTTCATAATGCGTCAGCTTAAGGAGTGTTGAGTATGACCATCACAGCGATTGAACATATTGAGCTTGATGAACGCGGTGTCGCCTGGATAGCCGAAACCAACGTCAAGGTGATTGAAATTGTGTCGGACAAACTGGCTTACGGTTGGAGTCCAGAAGAGATTCATTTTCAACAGCCGCATCTTTCAATGGGACAAATCCACGCGGCCTTGGCCTATTACTACGATCATCAAGTTGAGTTTGATTCTGAAGTTATTCGGCAATTGGCTGAGGTTCGAACAATGGCGGATGCCGCCAAAGATTCACCTGGGCGCGCTAGGCTTCGCTCGCTTGGGTTGCGGGCATGAGCGTCAGCTTGTATGATGTACATGTGCCTTTCGCAATTACGTCTGGTTTGCGGTTGCGAGGTATTGATGTGCTTACAGCTCAGGAAGATGGCACAGCGCGGTTTGATGATGGCAAGTTGTTGAACCGAGCCACAGTTTTGGCGCGAGTTATCTTCACGCGAGACGCTGACTTTTTGCGCGAAGCCACTATAAGGCAACAACAGGGCTTTGCATTTGGCGGTGTGGTTTATGCCCATCAGCTTGAAGTCAGCATCGGTCAATGCGTGTCGGACCTGGAATTGATTGCAAAAGTTTACGAACCTGATGATATAGCCAATAGAGTTGAATTCCTGCCTCTTTGATTCCTTACTCAACTGTAAAATTCACCCGCCGATAAGCCGTCGCTTTTGCCAGGCGATCAATCACCATCAACCGCAATTCGTACTGCCCCGGAGCAAAGCCTTTCAGCGAAAAGCGCGCGCCGTATGGAACGCGCTGCAAATCCAGATCGGGCGCGATTTGCAGCTTGGTTAACGGCGAGGCGTACACCAACTTGCTGCCGCTGAAGAGCTGAGTTTGGCTGACCAAATCCACGGCGTTCCGCTCAATTTTGCCGTTGTACACGAAAAACAGAAAATCCATGTCGCTGCCGACTTTGAATCGCCGCGAAGCTGACGATGGCTGGGGCGAGTAGCTTCCAGAGGGAATGGTGGACGAATTGGCAGATTGGCTTTGCTCGGATGCGTTTCCCAGGCCCTGAAAAGCTTCCTGGCCGCCTTCGGATAACAAAATGCCGCTCAGCATCAACTGTTTGTTTTTGACATCGGGAACTTCAATCCAATTCATGGCGCTGCCCAATCGTCCAGAGCTTTCTTCGCGGATGGCGACGCGGGTTTGATAAAAGCCCGGCTGCAATCCAGCCAGGCGGCGATAGTTAAACCCGTGTTTGATGATCTGATTCAGGTTTTCCGGTTTGACGTTCAGGTTGATGCGCTCATTGAAGCTGGATGCGACCTTGCCGCGTTCATCAAATAGAAAGCCTTTGATATCAATTATGGTTTGCTGACGGCCTTTGGCCGGTTCAAAGCTGAGGTTCGCAGCGTCAATGTGAATGTTGATGGCTGCGCCTGAAAGCGCTGGCACGTCCATAAAATCCACAGCCATTTCCACAGGAATGTCTTTGAGCGGAAAGAGAGAACCGATGGCGGTAACCATCTGTTTATCTTTTTCGGCCTTCAATTCCTGAGCCAGCTTTTCCGCGGGCAAGCCTTTCAACTTTTCCTGCCGTTTTTCTTCCGCTTTCTTTTCAGCGGTGATTTGTTTTTCGTCCGGAGAAAAATAGCCGTTTCGAGTTTTTGCCTTCAGTTCCGAACGACCCGCGATACGAAGTTCGATTTTGTGAAATTGGCCATTGCGTCGCGACTCGGTCGGTTCGTATGCCAGCACGTAATAGGTTTCGTTGGCATTCAGCACGCGCTGCAACCCAAGGCTTAAATCGTTGTTGTTGAAATACAACGATCCCCCGGTTTCTTCCGCCAAAATTCCAATTCCGTCGCGTTGGGCATTGATGGCCGATTGCTCGATGCGAACCTGAGCGCCGGGAAGATTTTGATCAATTACTGAAGGTTGCGTGATGTCGCCACCGGGCGGAATGGCAACCAACCCGCGGGCGTCAACGGAATAGATCACGACTCCGGCGCGAGTTGCGGCGTCTGTAATTTGCCGCACGTTGTAAATTTGCGAATTGATTCCGGCTGCGCCCAGATAAAACCCGTCCGAAAGCAACACAAGCAGTTTGCGTCCATTTAACGGGCGCAAACTGCGAATGACGCTTTCCAGCGTGTCCAGCGTTGCGCGCGTAAAGTTGGCGTTATGGGCCAGAACCATTCGCGCGTAGCTTTTGGCACGAGCCAGCAGCATTTCTCTTTGAATTTCTGCTGGCGATGATCCGCTGCTTTGGCCGCCGCTGCTTTGGCCACCACCACTTTGCCCGCCTCTGCCGCCCTGTCTGCTATTGCCTGGCCGTGATTCGCCGCCGCTGTCTGCCGCAGGATTTCCTTCTACGCGAATGATTTCATTGATTGCCAGTTGGATCGCTTCGCGGTCGCCAAATTCAACCAATTCGGCCAGATGTTCACTGATGCGCGGGCCGCCGGTATTGTCGGCAGCGATTTTGGTTTGCACCGTTAACCGGTTGATTGCGCGTTCCAGCACGTCGCGTTCGCGTGTGAATTGCTGAAACAAGCCGACGTTGCCGCTGGTGCAAACGATTGCAATCTGATCTCCGGGAACCATCTGTTCCGAAATGAATTTGGTCAAGGCTTGTTTTACAGAACCCAGACTGCCCGGTGATAAATGGTAATCATCCACCGCCAGCACAATGAAGCGTCCGGCTTGTTCCGCAGCAGCCGCAGCGGTTTCCGTTGGTTGGGAATTGGCAGGGCGTTTTTTGTCCGTTGCCAGCCAGCGGGCCGGCTGTTTGGCGGTGCCAACGGCAAAGTGAGTAATCGTCTGCTTCTTTCCGTCCTCGAACAATTCAAAGTCTTCGCGTTTCAGATCGTGAATCAGCTTGCCTTGTTTGTCCGTCACGACGGCGTCAATTTGAACAAGTTCGGTTTCAATTCTCAGCGCATCCTGATCTTTTGACGGTTTGGGCTGTTGGACTGGAGCTTGATTGTTTTGTGCGGCAACGACAAAACAAAGCACAGTTGCCAGAAACAAGGCTTTCAGCAGCGCAAGAGTGGAACGGTGTGCAGGCATAAAATGCAATCACTCCAGGTTCGCTTATTCGACGGTAAAATTGACAGAGCGTTTGGCGCTTGCTTTGGCATTACGATCTATGACCAGCAACCGCAATTCGTATTCACCCGGAGTGAAGTGGTTCAGGCTAAGCCGCGCCAGATAAGCAATACCATCCAGATTCTGGGCAGGTTGACTGGTTTGCGCCGATTGCTGGCTGTCGGTCTGAAAGTTCTTTAGCGGGGTGGCCACGACGAGTTGGTTTCCGGAGTAGATTTGCGTTTGTATGGCCAGGTCAGTTGCGCCATTGGAGCCTGGCACCGCATTGTAAGCGAACACCATGAAATCGAAGGAACCGCCGCTTTTGAAACGGCGATAAATGATCGGTGGTCGTTCAAAAGACTGGGCTTCAGTTTTTTCGTTCCCGGTTGCCGCCTTCTGATTCGGATTATCTGAATCGGGCGCTGGGAAGAAAACACTGCTCAACGCCAGTTGTTTTTTGTTCAAATCCGGAACTTCAAACCAGCTTGACGCGGTGCCGATTTGCGCTCCGCCGTCATCACGGGCTACCAGCCGAAGCTGGTAAAAACCCGGTTTCATGACAAGGCGTTTGAAGTACGTGATGCCATTTTTGACCGTTATATCAAACGTGTTTGCCTTGAGATTCAGATTGATGGTCTCCGAAAAACTCTGATCCGGTTTTCCGTTTTCCTTATAAACCACTCCGATTAAGTCCAATCTGGCCTGACGCCGATCTCCAACCCGTTGATATTGCAGCGCCGAAGCCTCCAGATGCGCAAAGATGTCTGTTTGAATTCCTTCCTTTGACGTATTCAAAAACGTGATGGCCATTTCAACCGGGACTTCACGACGCTGGAACAGGGAACTGAGGCCGGCAGTAATCTGTTTTTCGGCGGCGGATTTGGCATCGGCGGCCAGTTCTTCCGGAGATTTCTTTTTGTCTTTTTCGGCGGCTTTGGCCAATGCGCGTTCGGTTTTTTCCGTGGCTTTGTCGTCGGGCGCAAAGTAGCCCTTTCGCGTGCGAACTTTCAGTTCAGGGCGACCGGGAATTTTGATTTCCAGTTTGCGAAACCGTCCGTCACGATAGGGAACCGTCGGTTCAAACGCCAGCAGATAATAACTTTCCGTGTCGTCCAGAATTTTCTGCAATCCCAGATTCAAATCGTTGTTGTTGAAAATGGCTTTGCCGCCTGTGTCTTCGGCCAGCGCAAACATTCCGTCGCGCTCGGCATCCATGGAAGAGTTTTCGATTTGCATTCTCACACCTGCAAGCCGGCCAGTTCCGAAAAAGCCCGGCGAGGAGGCATCCATCGTGTCCGGCATGGCCATCAGACCGCGCGCGTCCAGGGAATAAATCACCACACCGGCTCGCGTGGCGGCATCCGTGATTCGGCGAATATCGAAATGAACTCCGTTGTTACGGCCGCCAAGCAAAAAACCATCCGACAACAACACCAGCACTTTTCGTCCTTGCAATGCGCCCAGATCACGGATGATGTTTTCAAGGGTTGAAAGCGTCGCAACCGTCAAATGCCTGTTTTCCTGATTGATCATTCTGGCGTTGCCCATGACTTGAGCCGTCGCCATTCGCCGATCCAGATTCAGTTTGACCATTAATTCCTGCACGGCGATTTCCAGTGCGTCAGTATCGCCATCTTCGATCAGTTCCGCCTGATAGGGCGTGATTCGTGGAATGTCAAAATTGTTGGTTGTCGTTCTGGTGGCGACGGTCAAACGCGTGACGGCGCGTCGCAACGCATCACGGTCGGTGGTGAATTGCTGGAACATCCCGATCTGTCCGCTGGTGGTCACGAATGCGACTTGATCGTTACCGCCGATTTGCTGGTCAATAAACTTGGTCAGCGTTTTTTTGGCGATCAACAGGTTTGCGGCTTTTAGATGAATGTCGTCAACGGCCAGCACCAGATAACGTCCCGCATTAACAGGCGTCAGTGCTGGAATTGCAGCAGAAGAAGTGGTTTTGTTTTTCGAACGCGGATCGCTTCTCAGCCAGTTTGCCTGTCTTGTCGCCGTGCCTACGGAAAAGTGAGAGATGGTTTGCGGCTTGCCGTCTTCGAAAATCTGAAAATCTTCGCGCTTCAAATCGTTGACCAACTTTCCTTGCTTGTCGGCAACGACGACATCAATTTGCACCAGTTCAGTTTCGATTCTCAGCGTGGCTGGGTCTTGAGCTTTTTGGCCGTCTTTGTTTTGTGACTGCGCCGAACCGGATTGGATGGCCGTTACGCTTGACAGCGCCACAAGCAGCACGATGATAATAAGGTTTCTGAATGGGCGGAAAATTGTCATAGCAAGGTCCAGGGAATGGTTTTTCGTTTTCGTGGATTATTGGTCGCGCTTTACAATTTTAACATCGTTACCGCTGATGACGATGGGTGAACGAGGTTTTTGACATGATGTGCGGCCTTTTTCGGAACTTTTCCTG
>CAYLJQ010000137.1:0-12527 GCA_964383955.1 uncultured Heliomicrobium sp.
AAGGCATCTTTCCCTCCACAGTGTGTCCAGCGCCCTGGCCAGGGCGCCAACCTTTTTGCGCAACAACCGGGGGCGTCGCTACGCTGTGCCCCCGGCTAATTTCCCACCGCGCCTTCAGCGCTCAACGGCGATTCGGGTTCCCGCCTTCATTGATCATCTTTACTTGATCGCTATTTTGACGGCGTTGGCAGCTTTGCCATCCACAATCAGCGTCACGTCCACCACTCCACGGCCAATCAGGCTGCGCGGCACTTGCGCGTTGATTTGATCCAAGCCGACAAAGCCTCCCTGCATTCCGGCAAAACTTACCGCAGCATTGACTCCGCCGATTTTGACTTTGACGTTGGCTGCGTCACTTCGGAACCGTATGCCGCCGCCAAACAAGATCAAAAAGACCTGATCGCTGGCCGGCCCCAGATCAATCGGCTTGGGGATAAACTGATTTTGCGTCGCGTCAAACATGCTGACTGATTCATAACTCTGCGCGCCACCCGATTTGATTCGCAGAATCGAAGCCGCAGCGACGCCTTTTCCAGTGGCATCCGCAGTAAACAATCCGGGCGCAACCGAAGCGATTTGCATCGCGGATTGGGATTGCTGCCCCGCCGAGTTGGTGATGGTGATCAAAGCCAATCCGGGCGAAGTGCCAACCGGTACCTGATAATTGACTTGCGTTGGCGATACGAAAAACAAAGGCGACAAGCGTTCCGCGCCGGCGCTGTCTTTTACTTTGACGGTTGTGCCCGCCAGCGTAGTCGGCAAGGAACCGTTCGCGACTGCCGTGGACGTGGCCAGGTTTGATCCAAATGCCACGGCGATGGATTCGCTGGCCAGCAACGCCGCGTCGTAACTGGCCGCCGACACATTGGCAATGCGGTTGATCGCCATGGGAAACGTGGTTTTGTACCAACGCAGCAATTCGCGCAGCGCTTGTGGCGGGTTGGTCGGGGCGGGCTGGCGGACCACAACGTCGTTGGTGTTCAAGCCATGACAGTTGGTGCAGGAACGAATTTCGCCCGGCGCAAACGTCACCCAATAACGCTCTTTGACCACAGGATCGCCATTCGGTTTGGTCATTTGCCAAGACAATGCGCGTCGCGCGGGAACCAACGCAGCCATACTGCCGTCACCCGCCAATTTCACGCTGGTTGGCGGCGCGCCCGTCAGATTCGGATTCAACCCATCGCGCATAGGCTGAGCAATCGGGCGACGGCCCGCCCTGTACTCGCTATAACCACGGATCAGGTCGCCCTGAAAAAACTGCATATACAGCAAATCAACGGGCGGCGTGCCGGGATCAGCGGTCTGCGCTGTGCCGCCGGCAACGCGCAAACTGACGTCCTGTTGCCGGTCTGCGCGCCGCGTCACATCGCGGCTGACGATCAACGCCAGATTGCGCGCTTCCAGAAATTTCAACAGTTGGTCAATGCCGCTTTGGCCGCCCAGTTCTTCGCTCAGGATTTGCCGTTCGATGTCAGGCAGCGGCGTGGTGTGCCGTTGCGGACGTGTGCGGGCGCGAATTTCCACCGGGTCCAGTTCCCACATCGGGCCGCTGTAATTCAACTGCGTGTAGGTTTGATTGTCCCAGTAAGAAACCGTCTTGACGATGGGATTGGCAATGACTCGTTCGACAGGCGACCAATAACTTCCCTGTTGCTGCAACCGCGAGAGGTGAAAATTATAGAGAGAACTCAAGGGGCCGTTGGTTGCCCGGTCTGAAACCGGCGAGGTCGTGCGAACGGCAATCAGAGCACCGTTCGACAGCGGCGTGGGATTTCGAAACAAACCCGGATGATTTTGTGGAGGCGTTTGGCCGTCATCGTAATAACTCCGCGTGGCTGGACTGGTAATGTAATCGAGCTGCATCTGATCGGGGTTGGCCGATTCCGGCGCAAACAACCCGATGATCTGCCCGGCGGCGTGCGTGTAAAACTCCGGCGCGTTTGTGCCGACGAAATATCCGGGCCGCGCAGGGTCTTCTTTGATTTGCAAAAGGCGTTCGGCGGTGCGGCGCGTTTCCGGCGCAATGAATTCCGGCAATCCATCGTGCGACGAATCGAAATAGCTGATCAATTCATGCCGCCCAATGTGATTCAACGTTTCCAGCCCCGACCCGTCTTCGTTCACCTGCCAGGGAAAAAATTGATTGATGCGATGGCCGTGGAATTGCGCGCGGTTGGGCGAAGTGCGCGGTTCGGGGAAGATTTCCGCGTATGAATTCAGCTTCGTCGCGCTTGATTCGCTGGCGTAATTGAACGCGCCGTAATCTCCCTGATCGTTGTTCTGTTGGTCGCGCTGCAAATGATCCCAGCGCGTAAAAATCACTCTCCCGTCCGAAGCAATAATCGGCGTGAAATCGCCTGAAACCGCATGATCCAAAAGCCGCAAGTCATTGCCATTGGCGTTCATTGACCAGATGCCGGTGTTGGTTGGCTGCGATTCGTATTCGTCCAGTTGCGGGTAATTGAATTTGTCAGCGTTGTGCGGACGGTCGGAAGTAAAAATGATGCGGTCATCCGTGCCGTACAGCGGCGAAACGTTATTGGTATCGGTTGGCTGCGGCAACCGGCGAATGCTGACAGCTTCGTTTTTGGCGATGCCTGTGACTTCGTAAATCTGCCAAAACACCGGCGAATAATCATTTTTCGTGGTTCCTCCAACAACCATCGAAAATACCGCTTTCGCCCCCGACCAGTGAATGCTGGGTTCGCGCACGGCGATTTCTTCGCCCGCTCGCTGGCCGAAACCGGCCTCGGCTGTCAGGTTGCGCAAACTGCCGTCGCCGTAACGAATATAAAGATCACCGCCGCGCGGCGTCGAACCGGTGTACGGATTGTGATTGCCAAAGACCGCGTTGGCGCTGGCGAAATCGCCGCCAAACGGCGGTTGCGTGACAAACATAATCGCTGGCAGCGCGTTCTGGGCCTGCGCGGACTGGCCGTCGGAATTTGGCCAGTTGGAACTTGCAATGGCAATCAAAAACGCTGCCAAAAAACCTATCGTAACGACGGCTTTCAAATAGCGCCGCGAAATGAACGCTGTAAACAAACTGCGTGAATGAAACGAACTCATGCGGATACTCCTGAATTGGTTAGCAGTTTGGGGGAAGGGTGATTTGGTTGTGAACTGAAGCCTATGCGTAATTCCAAGAGGGGGAACTAACCACAAAAAGCACAAAAAACACAAAAAGGTCTTGTGGCAAATTATCGCTCAAAATTTTTTGTGCCTTTTGGGCTTTTTGTGGTTTCTTTCAGTGGTCTGATTTTTGCACACTTTTCTGTGAATTAACGCCAAAGCCCGTTCACTTGAAGCTGACTTTGACAGTGTTGGTTGTTTTGCCGTCCAGTTTCAGCACAACATCCACTTCGCCTTGTCCGGCCAAGGTCTTTGGCAGCGGAATGTTGATCTGATCCAGTCCGGCAAACGTGTCTTGCCGACCGGCGTAAAGCGCTTTGATGGGCAGGCCTCCGATTCTGACTTCGGCTTCTCCCAGCCGGTTGCGATAGCGGATTCCTGTGCCAAATAAAATCAGAAACATCTGGTCGTTGGCCTGTCCCACCTCAACTGGAAGCGGGACGAATTGTTGCCGCGCTGCATCCCATTGGCTGATGGGTTCAAAGAGTTGCGAGCCATCGGCTTTGACGCGCAACGCGACCGCCGCCGCAACTCCCTGCCCTGTGGAGTTAGCGGAAAAAAGTCCCGGCGCAATGATTTCAATCTGAACGTAACTGTTTGCCACGTTGCCGTCGGCGCTGCTGATTGTTACCAGCGCGGGGCCGGTTTTGGTGCCGGGTGGAATCTGATAGTTGATTTGCGCCGGCGAAACATAAAACAGCGGAGCCAGCCGTTCATTGCCTGCGCTGTCCATCACCAGCACCATGGAACCTGCCAAAGAGGTCGGCAAAGCGCCTGCTGCAATTGCGGTGGTGGTGGACAAGCCGGAACCACTGGCCACGGCGATGGATTCCGCCGCCAGCGAAGACGTATCGAAGCTCGCCGCGGAAGCGACGTACGCCACGCCCGCTTGTTTGACCGTAAAGTTCAATCCGCCAACATTGATCGTTCCGGTTCGTGACAAACCGCCGGAGTTTGGGGCAATGGTGTAAGAAATCGAGCCGCTGCCTGTGCCTTCGCCGCCGGAAGTAATGTTGATCCAATCGTCATTGCTGTTTGCCAGCCAGTTGCATCCTTCTTCCACGTCCAGATTCACGCTGCCGCTGCCTTCGCGCGAAATCATCAACTGGTTGTCTTGTGACAAACTGAAATTGCACGTTCCGGGCAAGTGGCCATACACCTGCAACTGGTTGGAAAACGTCGGAACATAAATTTTGCCGTTTGCCACAGTTGGCGGACAGAACTTGGCAAAATTGCCGACGGCGTCACGATCAGCATTCAGTTCGCTATTCCACAACTCTTTGGTGACATCCGAAGCATCGAAGGCTCGCAAAATGCCTGGCACGGTATTGCGATTCGCGTCGCCTTGCAGGGATGCTGTCGTCCACAGAATCCCAGTGCCTGCTTTACTTCCATTGGCCGAAAGCGACATCGGAGCCGCGTTGGAAATGCCCGCCACCGTCATGGCCGTGCTTTTTGCCGTTTCGAATTCTTGAAATTTTCCGCCGCTCAGCAGTTTGTAAACTTTCAGCACGTCGCCCGCTGCCCAGTAATAAATGGCTTTGCCGTAGGTGGGGCTTTCCCAGTAAACCGGCGCGCCGAACAAACGCCCCGGCGAAGGTTGAAACTGCTGCACAATGCGGTCGGTAACCGGGTCAAATCTTCCCAGGTCTTCTGTATCTAGCACGCGCAGCACGGTGTCCTTGCCCGTGAACATCAGCCGGTTGGTTCCGGGCAACAAGACCGGCCCGCCTGCGCCTAAATCTATATCGAACTGATTCAGCACATCGGTGTTATGCGGCGTGAAGTAATCCACCACGGAAAGCCCGTTTTGCGTGCTGAATTTCAGCGCACAATCTCCATAATCGCGCCGTCCGTCCTGCCGGTTGAACGGGCCGTTTCCTGTCGTTAAATAAATGTTTCCACTGGCGTCTGCCACAAGTCCTTGCCCACTTTGCCAGATTGATCCTCCATCGCTGTCTGGAGTGGTGTTGAACACGGCAACTTGCTGCAACGTCCTGGCGTCGTACCCCAGCAGCCAGCCGTGGTGCGGCCCTCTATTGCCGTGCGATCCAAACGCCAAATACACAACGCCGTTCAGCAGCAACAGCCCGGGACGGTTCAAGTGATACAGCGGGTCGAAAATCACCTTCCCGTCAACGCTGCCGGCTCCTGACCCCGGAACGCTGGCTGTAATTTCCATCGGGCTGTTGGGTTTATCCTGGCCTGTTGTGAGATTCAGCGCGTGGAGTTTTTGATGATAACTGCCAGCACTCGTATTTTTGCTTTTGGCGACAACGTAAATCGTTTGGCTGGCCAGATCAATGACCGGCGTGCTGGTGATGCCAACTTCCGGCATCATATCGCGGTAGGTTGCGGAAATTTCGGAGCTTAAAACCGGCGTTCCCAAATTCACCTGCCACAACGGCTGAGTTGCATCCGCATCGTCGGCGTCAAAGGCGTAAACACTGTTATGCTCCGTCGCCACGTAAACTACGTTGTGAATGCTTTGATCCGCAAAGCCGACGTTGGAAACGTAAAGCGGCTGCGCGTAAATCTGCCCGTCCACTTCGCGCGAAAACAACTTGCCGAACTGGCGCGAATTGACGTTCACGGTATTCAGTTTTGTTTCGTTCAGATTCGCTCCCGTCCGGCCAAGGTCATTGTGATGCGTCAAGACATTGAGCGGTGCCGCAGCAGCGCCCGTTTCCGGTTTGAGCTGCGCCGTATGCTTTGGGGCAGAGACAAAAAAAGAGATGAACCGGAATCCCCATTCGATTGGCAACGAATACAGGCTAAGGGTGATGGCGAGAAACAGCTTGGCGGATTTCATCATTGAAAATAGATACTCCTTGAGAGAATAGGGCCCAACGCAACGCGGCCCACTGGCAGTCAAGAAAGATGGAAATGTTGTTTACGACCTTTACAGAGTGCTGGCTTGAAAGATCTGTGGCCGTTATGGCTCCGCTGGCTTCAGTAACATTGACGGTCTACAAAAAACACTCTGAACATTCGAATCGAAGGTTGGCACTGGTAAGGAGGGCGAAACTAAGTGAACCTTGCAATTCGAAATCGTGGAAAACGGCGTGATTTTGCAGACCGATCTGGGCCAAGTCAAACCAAACTGAAATGCTTGCTGGTCTGACAATGACGTGATAGAAAGTGGTGTAACCAATCTATTCTGGGATGAACACTAAAATGAACACCAATGCTGACAAACCAATCCTTGTTCTCAATGCCAAAGACAACGTGGGAGTCGCCCGGTTGCCCGTTTCGGAAGGGCGAGAAATCGTCATCAACGACAATCGAAACGATAAAGTCACCGCGCGCGAAACCATCACGCCCGGCCACAAAATCGCGCTCCGTCCGATTGCCAAAGGCTCATTGATCCACAAATACGGCGAAACCATCGGCAAAGCCACCGAAGACATTGCCGCCGGTTCGTGGGTTCACACGCACAACGTCGTGCCGGAATTCAGCGCGGGCAACTACGAATTCGCGACGCAAACGCCTGAAACCAATTACTTTTCGCCAGAAGAAGCGGGCGAGTTTCAGGGTTACGCGCGGGAAAACGGCGACGTCGGCACACGCAACTATGTCGCAGTGATTGCCACGTCCAACTGCTCCAGCCACGTCACTGAACTGATTGCCGAACATTTCAGCAAAACCGATTTCCAAGGCGATGGCATTGACGGCGTTGTCGCCATTCCGCACCAGGAAGGTTGCGGCCATTCGCAAGGCGAAGACACCTGGCAACTGGAACGCACCATTGCCGGAATGATCTATCACCCGAACGTCGGCGCTGTTCTGATGGTCAGTCTGGGTTGCGAAGTCAATCAGATCTCCAAATACATCGGCACAACGCAGCTTGGGCAACAGGCGTTTCGCAAAGGCAAATTGATTGTCGGCCTGGAAATGCAGGTCAGCGGAGGAACTCGCGCGACTGTCGCTGCGGGCATCACAGAAGTCGAAAAGCTGATCGAACATTGCCGGACGATGAAACGCAGCCCGCAGCCGATGAGCCGGATTTTGCTTGGCACAAATTGCGGCGGTTCGGACGCGTTTTCGGGAATTTCGGCAAATCCTTCGCTGGGTTACGCCAGCGACTTGCTGGTTCGCAGCGGCGGAACTTCCGTTCTGGCTGAAATCCCGGAATGCATGGGAGCGGAACACTTGCTGACTCGGCGCGCCATTGACGAAGCCACGGGTCGCAGAGTCGTTGAAGTCGTGAAGTGGTATCAGGAATATCTGAGCCGGTTTGGCGGCAAATGGGACGATAATCCTTCGCCGGGAAACAAGATGGGCGGCATCACCAACGTCTGCGAAAAATCCCTGGGGGCGGTGGCCAAAGGCGGCACGACTGCTCTAACAGGTGTTTTCCCGTACGCCGAACGCATCAACAAACCCGGCTTCGTGCTGATGAACACGCCGGGCTACGACCCGGTTTCGCTGACCGGCATTGCCGCAGGCGGAGCGAACATGATCTGCTTCACGACGGGACGCGGTTCGGCCATCGGATCGCCAGTCGTTCCGGTCATCAAAGTCGCCACCAATTCCCGCATCGCCAAAATCATGGATGACAACATGGACGTCAACGCCGGAACCGTCGTCGAAGGCGAAGAAACCATTTACGACGTCGGCCAGCGAATCTTCGACCTGATCCGCCGCGTCGCTTCTGGCGAACGAACCAAAGCCGAAACCTGGGGCCACAAAGAATTCGTGCCCTGGCGCATCGGGCCTGTGATGTAACTCCATTGCCAGGATTTTCATAATCAGAATGAATCAAAGAGATAACGGAGCAGATGGAAATCACGGAATTGACGCAACAGTTTCGGTGGTTTCTGTTTTTTTCCGTTATTTCTGTTTGCTCCGTACTCTCCAAGAGGTTTGAAATGAGATTGCTTTTGATTGTCCTACTTCTTTGTTTGGCACTAACCGCTTGCAGCGGCGACAAGCCAACACAACTAGGAATTTCTCAGCCGGGCGCTTCGCCTTCGCCAGTCGCTTCGGCGACTCCTGTGGAACCGCCGCCGGTTATCGCTCCTGCCCCCGCCCGGTTTCGGCGTACCTTGGCTGGATTGATTGATGGCAAACACGCCGTTGAAATGGAACTCAATCGCAATCAGGCCGAAGCCGATCAATTGTGGGGCACGTACCGCTACAAAAAGATTCAGAAAAAATCGCTGAGCTTGTTGGGCAAAATTGGCAAAGACGGAAACGCCGAGCTAACGGAAACTGCCGATGACAAAGAAACAGGCGTATTCATCGGCAAACTGGTCATGGAAATTCGCGGCGAAGATTCGCGATTGAAATTCACCGGCGACTGGAAGAAATCCAAAAACGATCCGAAAGCCTTGCCGTTTGAATTGGCTGAAACGCGATTCGATCTGGGCGGCTTGCGGATGGTGCTGAAGGAACAGAACGAAGAAAGCAAAAAGGACAAGCTGACAATTGACATCGCTTATCCGCAGCTTGTCGGCGGAAACTCCGCCAATGCTGATGCGTTCAACAAAGCCGTCAGCGATTTCGTCCGCAAAGAAGTCAGCGAATTCAAAAAAGACATCAAAGCCAACCTGGCGGAAAGCTCAGCCGATGCGAACCGTCCGGGCAATTCACTGGAAATCAGTTATCACACGACGTTCGCGGATAAAAATCTGATCAGCCTGTTGGTGTGGACATATCAATTCACGGGCGGAGCGCACGGCAATTCGCTTTCGACAACGTTCAATTACGACCTGCAAACCGGGCGGTTGCTGAAACTGGCCGACTTGTTCCAGCCGAATTCCAATTCCCTGAAGATCATTTCCGGTTACTGCATCACGACATTGACCAAAGAACTTGGCGGCGAAGGCATTGATCCTGAATGGCTTCGCAATGGAGCCGGACCAAAGGCGGAAAATTACAAAAGCTGGAACCTGACGCCCGACGGCTTGCAGATTACGTTCGATGCCTATCAAGTTGCCGCATACGCATTCGGGCCACAGGAAGTCATCGTTCCCTACTCCGCGCTGAAGGAAATTATCAAACCGGATGGTCCGCTGGCCGCGTTTGCCAAATAACCCGGAGCGCAAATGCCCACACGCCTCGAACCCAAACTCATCACGGTTTTCCGCGAAGGGTATTCCAAAAATCAATTCACTTCAGACCTGATTGCAGGCGTCATCGTCGGCATCGTCGCGTTGCCGCTGGCGATTGCTTTCGCGATTGCTTCGGGCGTCAAACCTGAACAAGGTTTGTACACAGCGGTCATCGCCGGGTTTGTGATTGGCGCGCTGGGCGGAACGCGCGCGCAAATCAGCGGCCCAACCGGCGCGTTCATCGTCATTATTTACGGCATCGTTCAGCAATACGGTTATGACGGATTGGCTGTGGCAACGATGATCGCCGGCTTCCTGCTGGTGGCAATGGGCTTGCTGCGGATGGGCGCTTTTCTAAAGTTCATCCCGTATCCGGTGACGGTCGGTTTTACGACGGGCATTGCACTGATCATTTTCTCCGGCCAGATCCGTGATTTTTTCGGACTGCGAATGGAAAGCGTTCCGGCGGATTTTGTCGAAAAGTGGACAGCGTACGTTCACGCCGCGGCGACGGTGAATTGGCGGGCGTTGGCCGTGGGCGCGGCTTCGCTGCTGATTGTCTTTTTGTGGCCGCGCATCACCCCAAAAGTTCCCGGCTCGCTGGTGGCAATTGTCTTGGTGACGACGGCGGTTCACCTGCTCAGTTTGGACGTGGAAACCATCGGCAGCCGATTCGGCAGCGTCCCAAACACATTGCCTGCGCCGCATTTTCCGCATTTGACCTGGGGATTGATCACCAAGATGTTTTCCCCCGCCATCACGATTGCGCTGCTGGCGGCAATTGAATCGCTGCTGGCGGCGGTCGTCGCCGACGGAATGATGGGGACCCGGCATCGGTCGAACATGGAATTGATCGCGCAAGGCCTAGGCAACATCGTTTCGCCGATCTTTCAAGGAATCCCGGCGACGGGAGCGATTGCCCGCACCGCGACCAACATCAAAAGCGGCGGGCGGACTCCTGTGGCGGCGCTTATTCATGCAGTGACGCTGTTGCTGATTATGATGTTTTTCGGCAAGTGGGCAGCGCTGATTCCGATGCCTACGCTGGCGGCCATTTTGATTTTCGTCTCCTACAACATGAGCGAATACCACGCGTTTCTGAAATTGCTGAAAAGCCCGAAAAGCGATGTGGCAGTGCTCGTGGTGACGTTTTTGCTGACGGTGTTGATTGATTTGACGGTGGCAATTCAGGTTGGCGTGGTGCTGGCGGCCTTCCTGTTCCTGCAACGAATGTCTGAGGTTTCTCAAGTGAGTTCGCTGACCGGAAATCTGGTTGATGAGGAAGAAGACCCGAACAACCCACGCACGATTTCAAAACTTGATGTTCCGCCCGGCGTCGAAGTGTTTGAAGTGTACGGTTCGCTGTTTTTCGGCGCGATCGAACGGTTCAAGGACGCCATGCGCCGCGTCGAAAAGAAGCCCAAAGTTCTGATCATCCGCATGCGAATGGTTCCCGCAATGGATGCTACAGGCTTGCAGGTTATGGAAGACGTGTTGGAACGAACGCAGCGCGAAGGCGGAAGGTTGATGTTGACCGGCGTTGCCGCTCAGCCATTGGAGGCGATGGAACGATCCGGTTTGATTGAAAAACTTGGCCGGGAAAATGTGCTGGAAACCACCGACGAAGCCCTGAAACGCGCTCGGGAGTTATTGGGTTAAACAGCCTTTCAGTCCGCATTGACCACTGTCGCCGCCGGTAACTTTTCGCGCTTGGACAGGCTCCAACGCATAAACGGTTTTTCAGCCAACACGAATAACAGCGCGCACAACACGAACAACACAGGTACAAATAACAAACAGAATCGCAGGAAATCCCCTGTAGCCGACAGCGTCGGCACCGACAGCGATTTCATCTCCCAAAACATCCGCGCAATAATTGGCACGTGATACAGATAAATCGTGTAACACATTCCGCCAATGATCACGATCCAGCGCCATGTGATGATTCGGTTGGCAATTTTTCCCAGACAACATCCGGCATACATTCCCGCAACCACCAACGGCAATAAAAAGTACGTATGCCCAAACGCCCACAACGTAAAGAGGATGAATGCCGCGCAGCCCAGCGCCACCAAATCCCAACGATAGGATTTTTGCCGCAGCAAATCAGGACGGCTCAGGTAAAAATCCGCCAGCAGAAACCCCGCCAGAAAATAATGCAGGAAGTTGAACAGCGTCAGCCGCAATCGTGCCGATCCAAACGGGTAAATGAATTCCTGGGAAAACACACCGAAGGCCAGAATTAATCCCAGCAACCACAGCCGCCGTTTTCGCGCGTCAGAGATTCGGAACAGCCGAACCAGAAACGGCACGAAGATGTAAAACTGAATCTCGACTTCCAGCGACCAGGCGACTCCGTTGACCAGGCTTTCACGGCCAAAGACAAATCCGTGAACGTACAACACACTGGCAACCAGATTGGGAATCAAGCTGACGAATTCCTTGCCGTCCAACCACAGCATGAAAAACAGCAGCAGCAAACAAATGACGTAAGGCGGTTCAATGCGCGTGACGCGGCGCAGATAATAGGATTTCAGATTCGGCGCGGGCAGATCGTTGAACGCGCGCTTGGCAAACGGCAGCGCCAGAATGAATCCACTGATGACGAAAAACAGATTGACGCCAAAATGTCCGCAATAGGCAAACGGGATCAACCATGATTGATGGCTGGCGGCAAACCAGTCTGTGCTGGTCCAAATCCGTTCGACGCGACCGACCGCAGGCAAGTAAATGGACATCAAGTGATGAAAGACCACGACCGAAATGGCGATGAAGCGCAGCCCGTCAACTTCCGCAATCACTTCGCCGGTGGAAGTGACGCGTGAAAGTTTGTTGGCTACCCAGTCGTGAGACGCCCGCAGGAACTGCGGAAAACGGCGGGATAAATCTTTCATTTCTTCTTTGCTATCTTCTTGCGGTGTAGAAAATCGTCGCGCAGAGTAGCAGCAGATTTCCGCGATGACAAACCAGGAGAGCAACCAGTGATTCATTTGCAAGCAATCGGTTTGAAACCATCGGCGAAAAAACAATCCGGCTTTCCGTTCACGCTGCCGCTGGTGCAGAACTTCGGTGAAATCGAATTGCGTTCGCCGGTTGCGTTTTTTGTTGGCGAAAACGGCTCCGGCAAATCCACGCTGATCGAAGCCATCGCCGCCGGAATCAACCTGCCCACGGTTGGCGGTGAAGACATTGCCCGCGACAAAAGCCTGAACAACGCGCGCGCCCTGGGCAAGCAATTGAAACTTGCCTGGCAGCGCAAAACCCATCGAGGATTTTTTCTGCGCGCGGAAGATTTCTTCAACTTCGCCAAACGGCTGCAAACCATGCAGGCCGAAT
>CAYLJQ010000138.1:0-12459 GCA_964383955.1 uncultured Heliomicrobium sp.
ATCTCATTGGATCAATATGAATGCTTTATTGGTGTCAGCACCAATGTTGCCGAGTTAAAACAGTTCATCAGTGTTCAGGTCGCTCAGCACGATTCCCACAAAGTTACGTTACTGGTTGGGGAACGCGGGTTGAGACAGGAACAAGTCGCACGTGTAATCCATCAAGCCAGTGCCAATCGGTCGCAACCATTCCTGGCCGTCAACGCCCACAGTTTAGACAGCGAAGCTTTGCACTCATTACTTTTTGATACTCATGGAATGATTGAGACCTGCCAAAACGGGACGATCTTTATCAATGAATTAACCCGGTTGCCAGCGTTGTTGCAACAACGATTTGCCGCCTTTATTGAAGAGCAGCGTTGGCGCGGGCATTCCGGCAAAAAAAGCGGGCCGCGTTTAATTTTCGCCACCGAATGCAGAACCAGCGAGCTTTCCGCCGAAAATCGCATCGGATATGGGTTGGTGGAATTGCTGAAACCCACAGGCTTTACGATCAAACCCTTGCGCGAACGCAGCGAAGACATTCCTTACCTGGTGAAACATCTGCTCAATCGAATCATCAAACGGCTTGGCAAAGGTCCGCATGAAATCGCTCCCAGCGCGATGAAAATGCTGGCGGATTATTCGTGGGAAGGAAACATTGACGAGCTTGAAGCCGCATTGGAAAGCGCCGTCAACAGCACCAAACCTTTGCAAATTGACGAATCGCTTCTTCCATCCCGTGTGCGTTTTGCTGCGCTCAAAGCCATTCCGCCAAGCGGGATTGACTTGCCGCAGATTGTGGATGATTTCGAGCGAAACTTGATCGAAACCGCTCTGCGCCAGACCAGCAACAACCAGACGAAAGCGGCTGCGTTGTTGGGGCTTCGCGTTCAGACGTTGAACATGAAACTGAAACGCTTCAAGGAAAACGGTGAGCCGGAAGAGTTTGAGGCTTAAGGAAAAGGGATTGAAAGATCAGCCTGAATCTTTCAATCCCTAATTTTCTGCTTCCGGAGTGGCGACAAAGCGGTACCCAACACCGCGCACAGTCAGCAAATGACGCGGGTTTGAAGGTTCGTCTTCAATCAACTTTCTCAGCCGGGCAATAAAATTATCAATCGCACGCGTGTCTGTGTCTTCGTGCAAATTCCACACTTCTTCCAGAATGTTGCGCCGGGAAACTGCCTTGCCTTCGTGGCGAATCAGGAACCGCAACAGGTCGGCTTCCATCAGCGTCAGCTTTTCGACGCGTGTTCCGGCGCGCAATTCCAGCTCGGCAAAATCAATCGTCTTTCCCGCAAATTCGAACAAGTCGCTTTTATGATTTTTCTCCTGCGATAGGTGGAACCATTCATGCCGCCGCAACAATCCGCGCAACCGTGCGATCAGAATTGCCAGTTCAAACGGTTTGGGAAGGTAATCATCGGCTCCTGCTTCAAAGCCTTTCAGGACGTCTTCGGGACGGCTGCGCGCGGTAAGCATCAGAATCGGGATGAACTGTCCGGCTTGGCGCAACTCTGTGGCAACTTCAAAACCATTTTTACCCGGCAGCATCACGTCCAGAACCACGGCATCAAACCGCCTGGGTTGTCCGATCAAAAGGTTAAGCGCTTTTTCCCCGTCAGCGGCAATTTCGACTTCGTAACTTTCGGCTTCCAGGTTGAATCGCAACCCGTCGGCCAAATGTTTTTCGTCTTCGACAATCAGAACTGTGCTCATGAATTTTTAGCTGGATCGGGGGAGTTGTAGAGTAAACGTGCTGCCCAGACCTTCGCCCTCACTTTCGGCGAAGGTTTTTCCACCGTGTTTGCTGGCGACTGAACGAACAATGAAAAGTCCCAGGCCGGTGCCTTTGACTTTGACGGTGGCACGGCGAGGGATTCTGTAGAAGCGTTTGAAGACCTGGTTCAAATATCCGCGCGGAATGCCTGCTCCGCGGTCTGTGACACGAATGGCGACCGTGCGCGCGTCAATGTCGATTACTTGGACAGTAACACTGATTTCCTTGTCAGAGTATTTGATGGCGTTATCTATCAAATTGGAAACCGCCGCACGTAACTCGTCAACGTCGCCTTTGACCATAGGCCGCCCGTGGCTGAGCCTTTCGTCATACTTCAGAACAGTTTCGTCCAGGTGGTTTTGTTTGCGCGCAAGTTCAACGCATTCGCGCGCAAGCTCGCCCACATCAAGCAGGACAAGGTTGACCTGACGGCGACGATCACCGGTTCTTCCCGCGCGCAAAACCTGCTCGACCGTTTGCAGCAATCTATCCGTGTCAGCCAGCATCACGCCGTAAAATTCCTTGCGCTTGGCTTCGTCAACTTCGCGAGTTTGCAGTGTTTGCAGATAAAGGCGGATTGAAGCAATCGGGGTTTTCAGTTCGTGTGTAACGGCGTTGATAAAACTGTCGTGTTGTTCGTTGCGACGAATTTCGCGGACTAGGAAAATGGTGTTTAGCGTCAGCCCGGCGATGATTAAGATGAAAAAGATGACGCCAAAAATCAGCAGCGCGACCTGTCGCCAATGAAACACAATCCAGCCGACGTTTAGCGCTACCGCCAGGACAATCAAACAAATTCCAAACACGGTGAAAAAGATAACTGATTTTTTTCGGTGACTTGCCAGACGCATCAAGGGCATTTTAGGCCAAACGATGCGGAAATCCACAGCCCGCCAATACGGCAAGCCTGTGAAGGTTAGCGGGATAAAGCTTTTCGTTGAAAGCAGTTGGTTTGCTATAGTGTCGCCGTCTTTTGAGACTTATGCGAAAAGCGAACTTATTCATCGTCGTTGGATTGGTTTTTGCCGCTGGCGTTTTGCTCACGTGCAGTTGTGGCAAAACTCCTGAAGCTATCGCCGAAAACCGCAAGGCGACGCCAGCCGCGACGGTCGGTAGTTGGAGTGATACAGACGAAGATGGAATCCCGGACGCGGCTGAATTGCATTCTTTCGATGACCGGCAAAATTTCCGCCGCTGGTTCGCCTCAATCGCTGAAATGCAGTTTTACCGCTTCAGTCCGCTCTGGACGGAAGAGCAACGCGATTGCGCCGGGCTTGTTCGTTTTGCCTGGCGCGAAGCTTTGAAAAAGCACGACCGTATCTGGTTTCAAGGGATGGGCGAAGGCTACGAACCTGTCGCGGCGGACGTAAAAGCAATTTCTCTGGAAAAGAATCCGCTTGGCGAAAAGTTGTTTCGGACGGAATTTGGCGCGTTTGCTGATGGCGATTTGCCCGGCAAATTTTCCGAATTTGCCGATGCCAAAACTCTGAAGAATTACAACGTTGAATTTATTACGCGCAATCGTCAGCAGTTCAATTTGCTGCAATCAGGCGATTTGCTGTTTTTCTACCAGCCTTGGGTTCAGAAGTTTCCTTATCACGTGATGATTTTCCTGGGCGAAGCCAGGCAAGCCAGCGAGGACGCAAACGATTGGGTGACGTATCACACAGGCTCTTCTGCGGAAGACAAAGGCGAAATGAAAAAAGTCAGGCTATCGGTTTTGGATGGTCATCCGAATCCGCGCTGGCGACCGATTGAACGTAATCAAAACTTTCTTGGCTTTTATCGGCTCAAGATTTTGCAATGAACTAGAAGATGCAATTGTTCATTACCCATTTGCCATTACCCATTAACTGACAGGTAAACGAACTTTCTTCCCTGGCCGTTAATGGATAATTCGTAATGGTCAATGGCTAATGCAGGATGGGGTTATGAAACTGCGAAAACTTCTCAGCACAGTTACTGTTTATGTTGTCGTGATTCTGGCAGCACTGTCGGTCGCCACACTAAAGATGCGGGCACAAGGTGATCAGCCAGCGGCATCGCCGGTCGCTGAAGCCAGTCCGCTAGCTTCGCCAAACGTTTCGCCGCAACCGGGTGCCACCCCCGTCAAACCGCACTTTTCGCTGGCGACAAATCGTACGTACGGCACGCACGAAAAAGCGCGCGTCTACATCAGCTATCAAGGAATTGAGTCGCTCGATTTTCGCGTCTACAAGATCAAAGACCCGTTCAAGTTCTTCAAGCAGTTGGCCAATCCGCACACGATGGGGCAGGACGACCGCGAGATGGTCAGCGAAGTCACCCAAACGCAAAACCGCAAACCATCATTTTTGGAAAAGTTGCGTTCGTTCAAAAGCGAAATTTATTTCGCCTTCAAAGGCTATTTCCGCTCGCAAATTCGCCGCGACGCTCGCACCGCTTTCAATGACAAGTATCGGTCCGGCGAACGCTTGCCGATTGATCGCGCCAGTTACGCCCAAGTACCACTGCTGAATCCCGATCAACTGGAAGACAGCTTCAAACAGATTTTGACGCCGCTGGACAATCGGTGGGACACGCGAATGGTTGTGCTGGGGCAGAAATCGCCGGGCGTGTATCTGGTTGAAGGCGTCAACGGCAAGCTGCGCGCTTATACCATCGCTGTGGTTTCCGACCTGACGATGATCAGCAAGATTGCGCACGATGGCGAAGTGATGGTGTACACGGTGGATCGCAAATCCGGCGAACCACGCGACGACGCAAACGTGCAGATTGTCAAAGGCAATAAAGTGTTGGCGAGCAGCAAAACCGGCAAAGACGGGTTGATGCGTGTCACAGTCAATCAACCGAAAGCTGAAACTGCCAATGACACTGCCGCCGAACCCGAAGGCGAGGAAGATGTCGGCCCGGATGATTTTTTGATTCTGGCAGACCGCAAAGGCGATTTCGCTGTTTCCGATCTGGCTTCGTATTTTTTCAACTGGACGGAAGGCGAAGAATCACCCGCAGGCAATCTGTCCAGCTACATTTATACGGATCGTCCGGTTTACCGCCCTGAGCAAAAAGCTTATTTCAAAGGCATCCTGCGCCAATTGACCGAAGGCGGTTACAAATTGCCGGAATCGCGCGCCGTCCACATTGTTGTTCGCGATCCGGACGGCAAGGATATCTTCCAGAAAGATTTGACGTTGACGCCGCGTGGGACTTTTAGCGGAGAAGTAGACATCGCAGCCGGAGCGCCGCTGGGCAGTTATGGCGTTGTCGTCCATCTGAATGGCGTTGAAGCCGCCCGCGGATATTTTGAAGTCGCCGAATATAAGAAGCCCGAATACAAGGTCAAAGTTTCGACACCAAAACCTTTTGTTGCGACAGGCGAAAAAACAAAGTTCACCGTCGAAGCCAAATACTTTTTCGGCTCGCCGGTCAAAAATGCCGATGTGAAGTATTACATCTATCGCTCGAAATATTATCCCTGGTTTTGGGAAGAGGAAGACGACGGCATCGGCGCAAGCAGCGAAGAAGAGGACGAATCCGGTTATTACGGCTACGGCAACGACATGGTCAAAGAAGGCGAAGGCCGTCTGGATGAAAAGGGACAATTGGAAATTGTCTTTGACGTGCCGCCAGCCGGAGCCAATGAAAACCGTGACTTCACTTATCGTTTGGAAGCGATGGTGACAGATTCGGCTCGGCGTGAAATCGAAGGCAAGGCCAGTTTCGTCGGCACGCGCGGAAACATTTCGGTTCAAGCCAACACGGATCGGTATGTGTACTACAAAGGCGAAACCGCCAAAGTCCGCGTCCGCACGCGGGATTACGCGGGCAAACCCATCGCGGCCAAAGTCACGCTGAAGTTTGCGGAAGTCCGCTGGGAAAAAATTGAAAAGGAAGAAAACGGCTACAAATTCCACGAATACAAACGCAATCTGACCAACACATCTTCCGGCGAAGTGACGACCAATGCCGAAGGCGAAGCGACGTTTGATTACAAAACAACCGGCATCGGCGATTTCGACATCAACGCCGTTGTCACAGAAAACGGTCGCCAGATCGAACACGATGCCGGAGGCTTTTACGTCACCAGCGAAACAGACAGTTGGGTCAGCAATGCCTGGCGCGATGAAGGTTCGATCAAGCTGGTGATGGACAAGAAATCATACAAGGTCGGCGAGACGGCCAAGATTCTGGCGATGCTGCCCACAGACAAAGCGCATTTGCTGGTGACGACGGAAATGACGCGCGTGATGGACACTCGCCACGTTTACGCCGATGGCCGAGCTGTTGTGATTGATTTGCCCATCACAGACGCTTATTCGCCAAACATTCAGTTCAGCGTGGCTTATGTCAAAAACGGGGAAATGTTCGAACAGAGCAAAAACATTGCCGTTCCATCCGTCAACAAATTCCTGAACATAGAACTCATGCCGGACAAACGCGAATACAAACCGCGCGAACCGGCCTCGTATCAGGTCGTCGCCAAGAACGCGGATGGTTCGCCTGCTGCCGGCGTCGAAGTCAGCCTTGGATTGGTGGACGAAGCGATTTACAGCATTCGCCCGGATACGTCCGGCGACATTCGCCGCGCGTTTTATGGCACCCGCTACACGCGCGTTTCAACGAATTTCGCCGCCGCGTTTCAGTTCACGGGCTATTCCGGCGACAAGAAACTTGATTTGGCGCAAAACAAGCGTTCCTACCAACTGGCCGATTTCAAAGACGACAGCCAATACGCCGACCCAAAAATCCGCAAAGATTTCCGCGACACGGCTTTCTGGCAACCCGAAGTAGTTACCGCTGCTGACGGCAAAGCGACGGTCAAGCTGAACCTGCCGGACAACCTGACAACGTGGCGAGCGACGGCGCGCGCCGTGACGGCGGACCTGAAAGTCGGTTCGAAAGTAGACAAGATTCTTTCACGCAAAGATCTGATTTTGCGATTGGAAACGCCGCGCTTTGCCACCGAAGGCGACACCGTGACGATTTCAGGGATCGTCCATAACTATCAAAAAGAAGAGAAGGTTACGCAGGTGGAGTTGAAAGTAACGGGCGCGCAATTGCTGGACAGCGCGCAGCGAACTGTGACCATTCCCAAAGACGGCGAACAGCGAATTGACTGGCATATTTCGGCGGCAAACTTCGGAAACGTCACGCTGTTGGCGACTGCCAAAACCAGCGGGGAATCTGATGGCATTGAATTGCCGCTGCCCGTAGTCGCTGCCGGAACTCGTGTCGTCAAAGGCGAATCGCTGGCTTTGAGCGAAGACGCGGCGCAAAAAGAAATGTCCTTTGCGCTGCCCGGCAATGCCCACGCGCAAGCACGCACCTTGCGAATTGAAGCTTCGCCTTCAGTGGCTGGAGCGATGTTTGGAGCCTTGGATTATCTGACTTCCTATCCTTACGGCTGCACAGAACAAACCATGTCCAGCTTCTTGCCGAACGTGATCGTCGCCCAGACAGTCAAAGAGGTGAAGTCGGCTTCAGTCAGCACCGGCAACGACCTGAGCAAAAAAGTGCAACGCGGATTGGATCGTCTTTACAGCTACCAGCACGAAGATGGTGGCTGGGGTTGGTGGAAGGACGACAAGACCGATCCGTTTATGACGGCTTATGTGATGGATGGATTGTCGCTCGCCGAACGCGCGGGGTATGGGGTCGAACCGTATCGCATCCAGCAGGGAAAAAAGAAGCTTCAGCAATTGCTGGACACGGGCAAGATGGAAGACGGCACGCCCTTCGACATCGAATCGCGCGCGTATCTGTTGTATGCCCAGCAGGTCAGCGGAGGAGCCGATGCGCGTCATCTGGGCGATATGTTCAATCGCCGAGGCGAGATGCAGCCGTACGCTCGCGCGCTGCTGGCATTAACCTTGAAGTTGCGCAACGACAATCGGGCCTCATTGGTCGCCAGCGACATCGAACGTTCCGTAAAAATGGCTCAAACCGATGCGTACTGGGAATCGAAGCGGCGTCCCATGCTGGATTTCACAGAAGAAAACAGCCTGGAAGCGACAGCTTGGTCGCTGAAAGCGCTGGCGCAAATCAATCCGAACAGTGAACTGCTTGCCAAAGCGGCTCGTTGGCTGGTTGGCCATCGCCGCAACGGGTACTACTGGGAAACGACAAAGCATTCGGCTTTTGCAATTTATGCGCTTACCGATTACCTGCGCGCCAGCAAAGAACTCAGCGCCGATTACACAGTGGAAGTGTATTTGAACGGCGAACAGGTCATCAGCCGCCGTGTCACTGCCGCTGAAGCTGTTAGCGGTCAACCAGTCATCGTGGAAAAGAAAGGCGCAAACGTTTCGCCGTCGAGTTCAGTGCGCGTCGTCAAACGTGGCGCGGGCGTGGCGTATGTCGCCGTAACGCAAGACTTTTACACGAAAGAAGAAACCAGCGATTTTTCGGCTGGCGGACTGAAGCTGTCGCGCGAATATCTGCGATTGAGCGTCAGCGATGAAGGCGGCAAGCTGTCTTGGAAAACCGAACCGCTGACGGGCGAAGTTCGCTCCGGCGATATGATCGTTTCGCGACTTCGTGTGATGGGATCGAAGTCGCAATATCTGCTGGTTGAAGATCCAATTCCGGCAGGTTGCGAACAAATCGAACGCGTCAGTGGATTTAGCTTTACCTACGGGCTTAACGGTTGGGGCGATTGGTACAGCCAGCGCGAATTCCGCGACCAGCGAACGGCGCTGTTTGTCAGTTACTTCGATGGCGACGCGACGTTCCAATACGTGATGCGTGTGCAAACGCCCGGGCAGTTTCGTGCCGCCCCGGCGCGCGCCGAACTGATGTACCAGCCCAGCGCAAACGCCAACACAGCCAATTACCGGCTGAACATTTTGGACAAGAAGTAAGACGTGTTCAAGGTTCACGCTTCAGCGTGTCTGCACGCTGAAGCGTGAACCTTGAACCTAAACTCGGGTAACCTGATGATCAAAGACGTCTTCGCATCAATCGGCGCAGCAGCGGGAAAGCTGTTTACTAATTTTGGCGCCGTGCTGATTGCTTTTGTGTGCTATGCCGCGCTGTGGCTGGCTGGATATTTGTTTGTCGCAGTGATTGGGCAAGCGACGCAGCTTCAAGTCGTGCTCAGCCTGGTAATTCTGCCGCTGGCAGCCATCGTGTTCTTTTTTCTGCTGCAAGTCATTGGACTTAGCTACGTGCGCATCGGCGTCGGTGCGGGCTATTTGCTCAAACGCGCGCTGATGGATTTCTGGAAGCTTCTGATCGTCAGCTTGCCGCTGATTGTGCTGGCTGTTGGCTTGTGGTGGCTGTTTGGGTATCTGGACAAAAAGTTCGTTGCCGATGTTGAAAAGCCAAAGCGCTGGATTGAGTTGTCATTGATTGCCGGACGCTGGTTGCTGCTATACCTGGCGTTGCCGCTGCTGGCGATTCATTGCTGGATGGCTGCAATTCGTGGAGGCCTGGGCGGCGCGTTCCGAAGTTTTGGCCGCAGCATTGCCGCCGCATTTTCGCCGCGCTCGGTTTTGATTTACGTCATCGTATTGCTGGTCTGTGGCACGCTGGCTTGGTTTGCGGCCTTCACCGAAACCCATGTCAAAAGCGAATGGGGCGAATTGTGGCTGGCAGGTGCGCGCTTCGCATTTTCGTTGTTGATGATTTTTGTCGGCTGGTTGTTGACGCTGGGCGCAATGGCGGAAATGACTACACGGCGAGCCTTGAATGATTCAATGAACGAACTGAATGTTTGAGTTGATGGGTATTGATTCACCACAAAAAACGCGAAAGGCGCAAAGGTCTGCAAACCGGCTTTTGTGCCTTTTGTGCTTATTTGTGGTGAGCGCTGCCTGTTCGTCTTCACCAGCCGAAAGCGAGTTCAAAGTTGCCGCGCAGCCGGTTGCAAGCATCAGCGAAACCAAACTCGACAAGCTCCTGCAAAAAGCTGCCGGGGACGCGTTGGGAGAACGCGAAGGCACAGTGCTGGTGATTGATCCGCAAACCGGACGCTTGCGCGCTGTTGCCAATTCTCGACTGGCATTCGAGCAAGCCTTTCCGCCCGGGTCGGCGATCAAGCCGTTCACCGCTTTGGCGGCGTTACGCGCGGGCTTGCTGGATTTGCAGATGCGGCGGCAATGCCAGACCAAATATTCCAGCGAAGATTTCGAAATTGTCTGTTCCCATCCGCGCAGCAATTCGCCGTTCAGCCTGACACAGGCGCTGGCGTATTCCTGCAATGATTATTTTGCGCACGTCGGCGAACGCTTGAGCGAGGGAACGTTTACCGCAACGATTAGCGGGTTTGGGTTTGGCCAGCGAACGGGAATGGCTGCCAGCGAAGCCGCTGGCAGTTTGCCGCGCGGACACTGGCGAGTGCAGGCTGCGCTTGGCGATGACGAGAAGTTTCTGGTGACGCCGATTCAACTGCTGACGGCGTTCGCCGCACTGGTCAACGGCGGGCATTTGTATCGGCCTCGGCAAACAACAGATACCGCTTTTACTCCAAGTGAAGTTGCGCGGATCAGCATTGCGGCCGCTCATCGAACCGCGTTAATCGAAGGCATGCGCGGCGCGGTAAAGTACGGTACGGCTGCCAAAACGGAACTTGGTAATTTGCCAAGCTTTGTTTTTGGCAAGACGGGAACTTCCACTGCCAGCAATGGTTTTCGCACGCAAGGTTGGTTTGTTGGCTTTGCAGCGGACAAGCGCCCAACTGGTGTGCCAACGCCTGAGCAAGTGAAGCTAGGGGTGCTGGTATTTCTGAAACGCGCCCACGGTTCGCAAGCGGCGGAAGTCGCTTGCTCGATCTTTAAAGTTGTTATGGAGGGACAGAGGGATAGAGAGATAGAGGGAGGGAGAGATCGCGCAACAGAGGAACGACAAAGTAGTGCAGCAAAAGTATCGGAAGATATTGAGAATTTGGAAAAGCGGGTGCTACGACCAGCCAATTACGAATCCCTGGAAATTTTCTCCCTCCGTCCCTCCATCTCTCCTTCTCTAAGTTCATATGGCAATCCGCAATTGGTCAGAGTTCGATCCACCAGCGAAAACATCACGCGCGAATTGCCGCTGGAAGAATATCTGGTTGGCGTGCTCGCCACAGAAGCCAGCATCGAAACTGAGCCGGAAGCATTGAAAGCACAGGCGGTCATCAGCCGAACGTTCGCCCTTCACAACCCAGGACGCCACGCGCGCGAAGGTTACGATTTTTGCAGCACGACGCATTGCCAGCGATTTACGTTGCCGAAAGCCCGTCAAAACGAAGCTGCGCGCCGAGCGGTGGCGGCAACGCGAGGAGAAGTTTTGCGGGATCGCAACGGGACGGTGATTGACGCGTATTTTCACGCGGCTTGCGGAGGCGTAACGGCAAACATCGCAACTTTGTGGGGTGTCGAAGCCCCGGCTTACCTGCGCGGCGTGCGCGACGATTTTTGCTCTGCAATGCCGCATCGTAAATGGGAGCAAACAGTTTCAGCCGCTGAGCTTGTCAAAGCGTTGCAGAGCGACGAGCGAACCAATGTTGGCTCTGAGTTGAAAAACCTGACTGTCAGCAAACGCGATGCGACTGGCAGAGCAGAAACCATTTTGCTGGAGGGCAACCAGCGGCGAATCGTTCGCGGCTGGGATTTCAAAATCATCATTGGACGAAGTCTGGGTTGGCAGATGGTCAAAAGCTCTCGCTTTGAAATCGAACGCCGCGACGCTGGTTTTGTTTTTCGCGGAGGCGGCTTTGGTCACGGCTTGGGTTTATGTCAGGAAGGCGCTCATGTGATGGCACAGCGTCGAATGAATTACCGGCAAATTTTGAGTTTTTATTTTCCTGGGACAAGGCTGCTGGGCGCGCAATCGGCTCAGATTCAGAATCAAATTCAATTCGCCAGTTACTCTTTGCGGGAGCAAGGCACTTTTGCCAAAGACAATTTTCGTGTCAGTTTTGGCAAAGGCATTGATCGGCGCGATGTCGAACACGCACTGCGGATTCTGGAAACTGCCAGAACGGATTTGCTTGGCCGATTGAAAACTGCTGCGTTGCGGTTAAACGATCCACCGCCGTTTGAAATCGTAATTCACGCGACGACTGCGGAATTCATCGCGGCGACAGGGTTATCGGGATGGGCAACCGGCGCAACGCGTGGTCGCCGAATTGAGCTTCAACCTCTATCTCTGCTAAAAAAACGCGGCGTGCTGACAACGGCGCTTCGTCACGAATTGGCGCACGCAGTAATTGAACTGGTTGGGAACAGTCAGGCGCCACGGTGGTTGGCAGAGGGTTTATCGCTTCATTTTGCGGGCGAAGCCTCCACAATGGCCCGTGTTCAAATCAAGCAGGTGCTTCCGCGCGAAGAACTCGAAAGACAGCTAAATGCGGGCGCTTCGGCGGGGAAAATTCGCGAGCTTTACGCGATGGCTTTCCGTGAAGTCCAAACTCTAATTCGTGAAAAAGGGGAAGCTTATGTTTGGCAGCTCGTGGCGAAACCGAAAGGTAGGATGAAAGCGTGAATGACACTGAAATCGAAGCGATGGAAACGCGCGAAGCCTCATCAAGCGAATTACTGCGATGCATTCAGTGCGATGCGCCCGTGGCTGGTTTTGTCTGCGGACGCAAACAGCCCTGCCCAGCTTGCGGATTTCCATATCCGATTGGCGATTGTTCCGATTTGGCTGAAAACTGAAAATTGGGAAAGGGCTGCCAGCTTACATAAATGATTTTTATCGGTACTATGCGAAGAATTAAATTGACAGCTTCCGCTAGC